>CAJTVK010000010.1:0-19007 GCA_910579645.1 uncultured Lachnospiraceae bacterium
GGAGTTAAGACGTTCGGAAATCCTCTCCAGGTCATGCCTGAACCAGTAAGCCACCAAAAGCGGCCTGCCGTTCATGCTCTCAATGATATCCTCCAGTGCGTCCAGCTTTCGACTGTGTATCTCTATGACCTCCTGTTTATCATTGTATATCGCACCGTTTGCCATCTGACTCAGCTTTCCCGAAAGAGAAGCGGCATTTGCGGCTGTGATCTCTCCGCCTGCCAGCTCCAATACCAGGTCTGATTTCATGCCGTCATATTTCTCACGTTCTTTGTCTGAAAGCTGTACTTCATACTCGCTGCTGATTAACTTTGGCATCTGCAGATGGTCGGTGGATTTCATGGAGATCGTGATATCGGAAATTTTATCGTATATCTGCTTTTCCGCTCCAGGCAAAGGCTTGTAGGAAAATATTATCTGCCCGTTCCGTTTGTCAGGCTGGAAATATGCCGTGCGGTACTGTCCAATAAACCTTCCAAGCCGTTCCCCCATATCCAGCAGGCGGAACTCTGCAAATAAATCCATCAGCCCGTTGCTGCTCGGCGTTCCTGTAAGCCCCACGATGCGTTTTACTTTTGGCCTTACTTTCATCAGTGCCTTAAACCGCTTCGTCTGGTGGTTTTTAAAGGATGACAGTTCATCAATCACCACCATGTCAAAATCAAAAGGGATACCGCTCTCAGCAATCAGCCACTGCACATTTTCACGGTTGATGATATAAATATCAGCCTCTGCTTTCAATGCCGCAACCCGTTCCGCTGCTGTGCCGACTGCCACGCTGTATTTCAAGCCTTTCAGATGATCCCATTTCTCAATTTCAGCGCTCCATGTATTTTTTGCTACACGCAAGGGTGCCACAATCAGGATTTTATGGATTTCAAAACTGTCAAACATCAGGTTGGAAAGTGCAGTCAGCGTAATGCTCGTCTTGCCAAGTCCCATATCCAAAAGGACTGCTGCAATGGGATGGGATTCAATATACCCGACTGCATATTTCTGATAATCATGCGGACTGTATTTCATCAATCATCCCTCCAATCTGGGACCTTTCATCCAGCACATACACCCGAAATCCTAACCGACGCAACAGTCTGTGCCTTGCCAGCTGCAGCGGGCGCGGCTTTTCTCCCGGAGCTTTTACCTCCACAAACGCCATCTTCCCACCGGGGAGAAGTACGATTCTGTCAGGTACCCCATCAAAACCGGGCGATGTGAACTTAAGTGCCAGACCTCCGGCGGTCTTAACAGCCGCCACAAATTTCTGTTCTATGGTTTTCTCTCTCATGCCATAACCTCCAAACCCTTATATTTTCAGCATTCCAGGCTTTAGGGTGGAGGTCGGTGGAACTTGTACCTAAAAGTCCTCTATAAGTGATTTTTTGCTGAAAAAACTGCCCTAAAGGGGGTTTATACCAAGACTTCCACCGACCTCCACCCCTGCAGAAAAAACGCCCATTAATCCTCGAAATCTTCCCTTATCCGCAGCCCTCTGATAAAATTACCCGTTTTTGTTTTCTGGCGCATAAACCCTGCAGATTCCAGCGCATTATAAAAATCAGCGGTGCCTCTTGCATACTCGCCCGTCCTTGCACAATAACTGCGGTATTCCTGGTACAGAACACCTGACTTCTCCCTGTATGTCTTATCCGTTTCGCAGCACTCACCCAGGAAATGCCCAAGCCAGTCATTATCCTCACGGTATGATTGGATGGCATCCTCCACGCAGGCAGGGCAGGGAATGTGGAAATTACGGCTGATGACTTTTTTCGCACCCTCAATGATCCAAGCCATGACAGCTGGGGCAGCTTCCGACACGAGGAAATCAGCATAGTTCTTCACATCCCCGGCGCCTTCTATTTTGGCGTGGAACGGTATCACAATTAAACGTCTCCACGTCCCAGGGTCATTCGCACCCACCCTCGGCAGGTGGTTGGTGTAAAGCACAAGGGTATGGCTCGGCGTAAAGGAAAACGGGTCTTTATACTTTTTCTCCGCAAAAATCTCATCCGTGGAACACATCTGCTTGACCACAGCCGTATTCAGTCGCATCCCTTCTTCCAGTTCTGCGGCAATGATGAGACGCTTTCCTTTGGCTTCGGCAAGCTCCGGCTTCACGTTCCTCTTGCATCCGACCGTGAGGGTATCGGAGGACATATTGCCGCTGTAAGTCCCAAGCACACGGGCTATGGTGTTCCAGAACGTGGATTTGCCGTTCCTGCCTTCACCGTAAGCAATGACCAGCGATTCCATATAGACGCGGCCGACCGCCGCCATGCCCACAATCTGCTGCACATAATCAATCAGTTCTGCGTCACCGCAGAAAATAGTGTTGAGCGAATCCTGCCACAGTTCTTTCCCTTTATCGCCCGGCTCAGCTGCTGTAATCTTCGTGATATAATCTTCCGAACTGTGGTCACGCCTGCCTTCCAGGCCGTCAGGCAGATAATAAGTGCCATCGGGCGTGTTCAGCAGGAAGCCGTCTTTATCCAAATCAGACACACTGATCTCCAGCATCGGCTTCGCCGCCTGCAGCGCCGACACAATATATTTCATGTCTCTGCGTTTCATCACGAATGCCTTATATGCCAGGGCGGTTTTATACGCAAGATAAGCGTCCGTCTGGCTGCGGCTGATCTTCTTTTCCAGAGCCTTGCCGCCCGATGTGATGTCATCTTCCGAAACGCCCATATCCAAAAGTGTCTGGCGTGTGCGTGACACCTCGTCTTTTGCATCCTCAAGCTGCAGGTCTAAAAATTCCTCCGCCGCACCTACCGCCTGCTGCTTGGACTCCACCCAATACTGTCCGCAGAAACGCAGATAGTCCGTTGCCGCCGTATAACGCAGCTCCGCACCATATTCCCTCGTCAGAACCTTTGCCTGCCCGATGTCGGAATAATCCCCAGGCTTTAAAGTTTCCCCTGCAAATTCATCGTTGTATTCGTCCGGGGCAATATAGCCGTCCTGATTTTTTACCTTTTCCGCAAAGCGGCAGGCGCTCTGCCATATCATGGACAATTCCGCATCTTCAAGAGGAGGGCGACATTTATCCGCTTCCTCCATAAAAATTTCATGAGCCTTTTCCGTTGCACCATAACGCTTCACTACACGCCCCGCAAAATGGGACATGGTAGCGTTCCTCTGTCCCTGTGGGATTTCCCTGCTGCCCTGCGGTCTTATGATACAGTCGATGGTGATCTCACCCTCATGCCATAAGATTTCACTACATTGATTCCCAAAGATAAACCTTGCGGAATCAATGGCATTGCCGTCAAAAAACGGAAACTTCTGCTGGACAGCCTTTTTCAGAGCGGCACAGGCATCACCGTCAGTAACAGGGTCATGCGGGAAGTACACATGAAACCTCGGCCTTGCAGACCTGCCGTTCTTTGGCTTCATGTTATTTCGGCTTGGCACTGCAACGAACGCCACATCTTTCCCGATTTTTTCTTCTAAATCCTTTGGATGAACCCAGTCTGCGGGGTTGTCGGAATGGTCATTGTCGCAGTCCATCACGTCCACATCGCAGGAGAGGAAATTATCCCCACTCCTGCGGCAGTTTTCGAATTCCGCGCACACATGGTCAAACACCATGACCTCCATGCAGTCCTCCTCGTTGTCAACGACACGCCTGTTTGGATAAATGCTGTTCTTGGCATTGCCCCTGCAGTTTGCCGTGTAAAATGTCATTTTCAAGATAATCCAACCTCCTCACAATTCTCTGTGAAATAGCGAACCGGCATATTCCTTTTTTCCGCTTTCTCAATCTCCGCCGCCATGCCTGCGGATATGGCACTGCCAAACACCCATACCTGTTCGCACCTGCCTAAAAGAACCATGTCCATAAACATTGCAAGGCTTCTTTCCGCAGCAACAGCGTCATCCATGAACTGCGGAAAAAGCAGGTGAGGAGCCAGCGGTATACAGGCGCTCCTTACCGCAAAACGGCAGTAATGCCTTGCTTTTTCCATATTTCTTTCCGTATCCCCGGCAAAAGGAGAGCATATATATACAAGCGGGCGGTACGCACGTTTCGCCGCTTTTTCTTCCTTCCTGATATTTAACAAAGCCTCATATGTGGTCGGGTCATAGTATCCCTCACCGTTACATCTTCTTAACCCCATAAGCTGAACCTCCATTCTGTTCTCTCCGGACTGTTTCTGCAGTTTTATAAAACGGACAGTCCTTCCCGTTGAAATTGTTATCATTCAGGCAGCAGCACACACCATCGTGGTTGGCAAAGCAGTCATCGTGCGCCCTGCACTCAGGCATCCTTTTTCCCTGCATCCGTCTTACCTCCCGAAACCAGCTCTATATTCCTCTCCATCCTTTTGCGGAGAATTTCTGTCCTGTTAAACTGCACCTTCCAATGTCTTTTCATAGGTGAATCAGCAGGAAGTTCTTCTGCCTTTTCTTTGTAC
Organism: uncultured Lachnospiraceae bacterium; assembly: GCA_910579645.1. Lineage (GTDB taxonomy): Bacteria > Bacillota > Clostridia > Lachnospirales > Lachnospiraceae > Kineothrix. The sequence continues at coordinate 4,419 of CAJTVK010000010.1, forward strand.
ATATTGCAGAGTGCCTGGTATCCGCCAGCCATTTCACGCAGTTCCGAAAGCAGTTCATTTTTCACTTCATTAGAACAATATCTGTTGATGAGCGGCACTATCTTCCTTGCCACTGGCAGCTTGCAGGGGAAGAATGCCTCCACGATAAGCTCCATGTATCCTGTTTCATACTCAATCCTTAACAGTTCCATAACCCCACCTAATCTTTCTGGTAAAAGGAACAACTGTAACCATCCGCCCGAAGCAGTAAGCCTTTTGCCCAGGGCGGAGTCCTACCCATCTGCTCACACACGGCTTCCACAGACAACCGCTTATCTGCCTCAATAATGATCTCATCATGGACGTGTGCCACAATCGAACAATTTTTCAGCGTCTGCATGGCATAACATAAAATATCACGGGCGGTTGCCTGCACGATATTTTCCACAAATTTGGGTCCGTAGCTTTCCAGCCGCTCCCACTTTTTCGTACTGCCGACACCCATGTAGGTGACGGACTCACCGCCAAAACGGTTCTCGCCAATCCTCGGCTTGACATAAGCAAGACGTCTGCCTGAAAACAGAGTGATGAACAGCATCCCGCTCTGATAACTGAATCGGATACCATGTGTTTCCGTCGGCATTCTCTTTTTGACGCATTCTTTTACGGCATGGTCAACATCCCACCAGAACTCCGTGATATTCGGATTGGAATCCCTCCAGGCGTTTACCAGAGGCTGCAGCTCTTCCTCTGCAAGCCCCATATCCACTGCCCCCATAGATTTTAAAGCTCCGATCGATCCGCCATATCCAAGGGCCAGTTCCGCTATTTTGCCTTTCTGCCTCAGATGACCGTTCACGCCATGCTTCTCAACAGGCACATGGAACATCTGGCTTGCCGAGGCACAGTAAATGTCACCGCCGTCCTCAAAAACCTTAAGCCTCCAGCACTCCCCGGCAATCCAGGCGATCACCCTTGCCTCAATCGCTGAAAAATCGGCCACAATGAATTTCCTTCCGTCCTGCGGCACGAAAGCTGTACGGATAAGCTGTGACAGCGTATCTGGGATATCTTCATAAAGCATGGAAAGGGCGTCATAATCCCCGCATTTCACAAGCTCCCGTGCCTGTGCCAGATCAGGGATATGGTTCTGGGGCAGATTTTGCAATTGAATAATTTTCCCACTGTACCGCCCTGTTCTATTGGCTCCATAGAATTTAAACATCCCATGCGCACGGCTGTCTGTACACACAGCATTGTGCATTGCCTGGTACTTCTTCACGGATGATTTAGCGAGCTGCTGCCGAAATTCCAGCACCATTTTTAAAGGCTCCGGTGCTTCTTTCAGCAGACCTGCAACAGCTTTTTTGTCAAGCGAATCCGTTTCCAGTCCGTTATCCGCAAGCCACTGCTTCATCTGCTGTACGGAGTTTGGATTTTCAAGCTCCGTCAGTTCTCTCATAGCAGCCGACAGCTCCGCTTTGGAACGTCCGTCCATAGCAATCGCCTGTCTGACCATATCCATGTCCACGCCAATCCCACAGTCGTTTATCTCCTGGTCCTGGCGGTATTCCTCCCAAACAAAATCCGGCACGGGGAACTTTGCAAGTCTCTGCTGTATCTGCATTTCCGCCTCCACGTCACGGAGGTTGTATGCCTTAAACCTCTGCCATTTCTCCATATCATGTTCCGGCAAATTTCTCACCCTGCCGCCATTTGCTTTGGTCGGTTTGCATGGGACGCAGAAATACCGTATGAGGTCTCTCCCTTCGGACAGTTTCTGTTTCTCCAGCCCAAGCACCGCACCTACATCCTCCAATGAACGCGGGAGGCCGAGGTAAGCCGCCCACACCATCGTGCAGCGCCAGCTCCCAGGCTCGAACCATGTGCCGAAATAATTTGACAAAGAAACGCGCTCGAAATTGTTATTGTAACTCCACTTAATGACGGAGTCATCTGAAAGAGCCGCTACGATATCTGCAGGGATTTCCTCACCACAGGCAAGATCCACCACCCGTACTTCGCCGCCATCTACCGAATAAGCAAACAGCAAAACTGAAAAATCCGAGCTTTCCGCATATCGGTAAACGCCCGCTTTTGTCAGGTCAACACTGCTGAAACTTTCGATGTCCATTAGAATCTCATTCACTGGCAGCCTCCTTAATGTCCGGCTTGAAGGTCTTATTCCTGACAATGCGGCTGATAGATGTGTATGAATGCCTGAACATCACGGACAGCTCACTGATTGTCATACCCCGGCTGTAAAGAAACCGTATATCCCCAACCTGCTCCCGGCTCAATTTAAATTTACGCCTAATATCTTTCTGTACAATTTCTGTCCCTTCCGCATCCGGCAGATTCAGGAATGCATACTCCCCGAACAGGCTTTTTGCAGCATTATCATAAGCGGCAGCGGCAGACAGTGCATCCTCATAACATCCAAGATAAACAGCCCTTCCACAATAATTTATCTGCGCCTGCCAATTACCAGTCCTGACCTTGCAGACTCCTTTATATCCGCTTTGATTATTAGTCTGCTGCTCCCGGTTGAACATATTTTGCTGACAAGTACAGAGGCGCAGGTTTGATCTTCTGTTATCCAGTTTGTTGCGGTTGATGTGGTCAACGATACTACCGTTTCCCACACCGGCAACTAACCGGTGGAGGAGAATCTGTCTCCTCCCAGCACCACTTGTTACATAGCCGTGTATCCCGATACTCCACTGGTATAAGGACACTGAATCCACATCTTCTGCGTCTAAAAGAATTATGGTATCCCCACATTTCAATTCGGCTTCTCCGTTGTCATGCACAAAATATATATTTCTCGTTACATTCAATCTCACCAGCTCCTTTCACCGCCTTAAGGGCGGCAGGCAGAACGCCCGCCACCCCGTGGCTGTATTTTTCTGTTATGCTGTTAAGACAGGAAATCCTCATCATCCTCGTCTGCAAAATCATCCTCTGCACGGGACTTGCCGCCCAGTGGCTCGCCGTCACAGATCTTCTGCAGATTGTTCAGGCCGCAGGCGATTCCCTTATTTCCGTTGGAATTGAAAGCATAAAAGTTGATGCTCGCCCTGCCATACACTCCGCTGTAAACCTCCGAATGGTCAATAATCGGCTGCCTGTCTGCGTCAACGATGCCCGGAGCAGTAGAACTGTTTGCATTAACAAAATAAGAATCCGCATAGGCTTCATCGTCCGGACGTTCCGTATCTCCGTCACGGAGCGGGGTTTTGAGGACAGAAAGTGCAGGAACACTTCTCCCGTTTCCTTTGAGTTTGGATTCGCCCTCACGGTATGCCGCCTCGATAGCCGCCTTTATCTTTGCAATAGTCTTTTTATCCGATTTCGGGATAATGAGTGACACGGAGAACTTCGGTGTGCCGCCATTTATTGATTTGGCTTCCCAGGCATTGCAGTAGCTCCAGCGGGTATCCGGTCCCGTGATCACCTTTGTTGGATTTGTAACATTATTTGACATATGGTTTTCCTCCTGAATTTACTTAAAATCTTCAGCCGCTGTGTTCATCGGCGGCCTCTTGTCTGACTCAGGCACCAATGCAGGCTTGCCCTGCGGCTTTTCCACAAGTCCCTTTAAAATTTCCGCAAACTTCTTTTTGCCGAGCAGCTTTTCCATAGCAGTGATACCGAGCAGTTTTGGCTCATACGGGTCATAGCCTGCCTTCTTCACGGTATCTGCCACAGCGTCCTCATCGGTATACTTACGGTTGGAACGGCCTTCCACAATTTTAAAGCCGTCATACTTCACACCGCTCAGAGCCTGCTGCAATGCAAACTCCTTCACATCTGCCGCCCATGCCGCCAGCTCATCCGCTTTTATAAGGATTGCTGCGATCTCATCATCTTCCAGCGTGGCGGGCATCTCAAAATCGTACCTTGCAAGTTCCAGGTTATATTCCGCACGTTTCCTGCAGACCGCTTTTGCCTTACAGAACCTGCAGTGTTCGCCTGCGTTAAATTTCCCCTCGCCGTCATAAGCAAGTTTCGCTTTCGCTATAAGGTCGTTATATGCCCACTGGAGAAGGTCATCCTTTGCCATGACGCACACGCTGACATTCTCCCTGCGCGGCTGGTAGATTGCCATGCGGACGGTATCAATATCGTAGATGCCGTCGAACAGCTCCAATGCACCGAGGGCATACAGCATCATCTGCGGATTACCCACGGCAGTTACCTCCACGCCTTTGCCGTGCTTGTAATCAATGATGTAGAGCGTTCCGTCTGCGATGATCACACAGTCGCCTGTGCCGAATCCGTCCTTGACAAAGCGGGAAAAGTCCAGTTTCTGTTCAATCAGTACGACAGGGTCTTTACAGGATTTCTTTGCTTCCTCCACCAGCGAGAGGACATACTCCGCATAACCGCTGGCACATTCCTCCATTTCCTCATCATAGAAAGCAAGGCTTTCTTTTGGGTCTTTGGTCTCCATGCCAAGAGACTGCTTTAATTTGTGTTCGCACAGGCTGTGGGCATCTGTACCCTGCTGTGCGTATTCGCTGCCCGTATCCTCATAATTCTCACAGAGCCTTGCGGATGGCGGGCAGGCAAGCCATCGGTGGCTTGAGGACGCAGATAATAAAGCGTGGCCCAGACCAGCCTCTCTTGTGCCTGCGGCACAATTCACCTTCTGTGTTCCCATTTACAACACCTCCGCATCTGCAAGCAGAGCAGAGTATTCTGCCGGGTCAATCTCCGACAGCTTATCTGCACCATGCTTATTCAGCAGCTCTTTTACTTCCGCTGTGTATCCCGCACGGGATTTTTCCGCCAGCACCGCGCGGACTTCCTCCAATGTCAGCGTTTTTTTCTCCGCCTCTGCATTTGGAGTCTTTTTCGCTGTGGTTTTCTTTGCGGCGACTTTTGGTCTGCCTTTTTCCTCCGGCTCCTTTGTCGTTGTCATCTCCGCTGACGCATCGTTTTCTGCCACTGCATCCGCAACCACCTGCAGGCTGTCGGCAAGGGAACGCAGGTCACTAACAACATCAAGCAGTAACTTCACTTTGCCCATGTACAGTTCCTCCTTCCTTTACTTCGCTGATTGCCAGTTCACGGACGGAATCCCCCGGCACGATTACCGTAAGGCGCTGCTTATCTCCCAAGAGGAAACGTAAGAAACGCTCCCTTACGGAGATATGGCGGAAGCTCACGATCCCGCTGGATACCGGCTTCTTTGAAACACTGATCTTTAATGTGTGATCCATAATCCACCCCTTTCTGAAAGGCGTGTTAAAACTGCCTTTCACTATACGGAGATTTAGAGGCCTGTTTGGGGACCCCATAATCAGAAATTCTTTAAAAAATATTTTTTAGCCGCCTCTATGGACTTTTTGACAGCCTTGTGATCCACCCCTTCCAAGCGGGCAATCTCCCGAAGTGATTTTCCCTGTGCATATAACAGAAGCCTTCTCTTCTGGACTTCCGGCAGTTCTTCCAAAAGCCCTTTGATATGCCGCTTATCTGCCGTCTGTTCTAACAGGCTTTCCGGTGTATCCTTACCGGCATATCCACTGCCCTCAAAATCCACTGCATCCAGCGAATAGCAATGGTAACGTTCCTTTCGTGCAAGGTTGTCCTCCAGACGCCTGGATTCAACGATGACACTCCCGATTTCCTCTGTTACCTCAACCTCAGAGACTTCTCCATCCACAAACTCATATCTGATCTTCATTTTGCCGTTCTCCTTCCGGAGCCCGGCAGACGGCACTTACGCCGCTACAAACGAGAAAAAGCCTGGCAAGCAGCACAAAAAGTGCCGCCTGTCAGGCTCAATGTCGTCTCCATCATATCCCAGATGGTATCATGGCGGTCTGGCCGTTTTTCCAGAATGAAACCATCCCGCCGTGCATCATGCTCAAACAAACGATTGATCCATGTCCCGGTTTAACTGTCCGTTTCCCATCCCCATATACATTCCTTATGAAAACCGTTGTATTACCGCAGCGCCCCGGCCAGCCCTGGACATAAAACCCAGGGCGGATCAGTCTTCCCTATTCAGTTTTTCCATCCCGATCTCAGCGCCGCACCGGCTGCATTTTAAAATAAAATCAGGACAGCGTCCCATTGACGGTGTAATAAACTGTACTTTCGTATCTATCCCTGCATCCATGATACGGCCTCCGCATTTCGGACACCGTACAGGGCGCATACGCTTTTTTATCTCATGCTTCCATTCCTCCTTTTTCATGCACATTCCCTATACATCTCTTTCCTGCCTGCTTCCCTCTGGTGGCAGAGGTGTATAACCATTTTTTACTTCACAAGCTCTGTAAGCCACGGGGCAAGCGGCCTCGAAAGCACCCTGGCGTTCAGGTACGCCATTTCCAGGGTCAGGCACGTATGCCCCAGATAATACCCATCCATAACCGACAGGGTCATGGCAAGGTCTGGCTTTTTCATATTTGTGAGATAAATGGGCAGAAGGTACTGCACCTTTCCTTGGTATCCCTGCGGCACGACAATCCCCGGTTCAATGACTGATTTCCTCCTTGCAAGCTCTACCGCTGTTTCCAACAAAAGCGGCAGGTTCTTTGCCCTGCGGACCTTATATGGAATCCGCTCCATATTTTCTTCATCCCCTAAAATATGTTCCACTTTAACCCTGACAGGCCAGTCCGGATTAAATCCTGTGCCATCCTGGGCAGCATGGTAATGAGGCCGCTCTGGCAGGGGCTCTATATATTTGAGCCTCGGTGAAATCTCATCGCAGAACCCCCTGAAATACCAGTCCAGCATGGAAGCACGCCTCTTATTCCGGTCAAAAAATCCATAGACTGCCTTATACCGTCCCGTATAAAGCCCTGTATGGAAGCACGCACATTCATTTTCCACATGAAAATACCGTGCTGCCTCCGCCTCATCTTTGGCTGAGTTAAAATCAATGCTCTGTTTCCTGAAAATGGTATGTATGTACCTCTCTAAAATAGGTGTATCCTGATTCTTCGTTTCAACAGACGGCCGCTTAAATTTCCATGGCTCTGGCAGCACCAGCCCTTCCAGTTCCTCAAGCTGCCCGTACCAGTCCGGCACATATGCAAACTCAAATAAATCTGTTTCCATAGCTTTGTTCCTTTCACAAAATCTCTGACTGTGTATCCCACAATGCTGTTTCATCCATCCGAATGCCCGCCATGCAGTAGGCGAACGGCACCTGGCTCTTTTATCCATAACAAAAAACAGGGAAAAGATACTCCTGCAGATGGAACTGCTTCTGTGTCTTTTCCCTATATACGGATTTCCTCTATGAGAGTATGGTACAGCCATACCCTTGATGGTGCAGATACCTGCGGATGTCACCTGGATTTTTTTGACCGCATCACTTCTTCCCTGTCCATCATAAAACACTCCTTCTCTTTAACAAGTATGGCTACACCGTCCTAAAATAGTATTGCCACGCCATTTTTACATTTGCAGGGTGTGGCACTATCATACTTTTAGGAGGTGAAACTATGGCTCTTCATCCAAAACAGTTCGGCATGGTGCTGAAAAATGCACGCATGGACAAAAAGCTTACCCAGGCTGAATTAGCTGAAAAACTGGATATTTCCCTTTCGTACCTGAAAGACCTTGAACGTTTCCGCAACAGCCCAAGCTACGAGGTCTTTGAAAAGGTCATCCGTTACTTCAACCTGTCAGCAGACACCGTGATCTACCCCAACCAGAACCAGGCTGACGATACATACCAGAAGATCGGGCGTCTGCTGACCCGCTGTGACGAAGGACAGCTCAAAGTCATCCTTGCCACCACAGAGGCGCTGCTGTCCGTAAATGAAAAACCCTCAGAACCAGAGTAACAGATGAATGCGGTGTCCAGGCGGTGTTTCCGTCACTTTTTCCCTGCATTTTAAAGGCTCATTCCTGCAGCGGGGTTCCCGTGCAAAAATGAGCCTCTTTTACTGTCTGATCCATTTCATAAGTTCTTCTGTGGACAGATCCTGCCGCAGAAGCCCCATGCCGCTTAACAGGAGGATGCAGTCCACATATCCCTGGCAGTATGCTTTCTGTCCTTCCAGCGAATTCATATCTTCCAGTTTCGCCATCCACTCCAAAAGTAACTGCCGCTGTTCCTGTGGGAGCTGCTGCACCGCTGTTTCGCATTTTTCACGAAGCCTTTCCATTTCCTCTTGGGTTTCCTTATATCCTGGCACCTCTACTGCAGTATTCCTTGCCACATTCTCACAGCGTAGCCGGTTCAAAAACTGCCCAATCTGTTCCCATATTTTATTCTGCATATCCATGCCCTCCTTCAAATCTCATTATAATTATTAACATATCCGCAGATATTACTCCATCCCAAATTAAACCGTTTCTTAAAAAGGAAACAGGCAGTGTTCCAAGCCTTTTGCTTAGAACACTGCCTATTTCTTTTTTATCCGGTTCATTTTATATCCAACCCCACGTACCGTCTGGATATATTCTGGCTGGCTGGGATTGTCTTCAATTTTCTTTCGGAGACGGCGGACATGGGAAGTAATATTGCTGTCATCCTGAAGATATTCACCATTCCAGACATAATTATAAATTTTTTCTTTGGAAAGCGTTATCCCTTGATGAAGTGCCAGAACATAAAGAATACGGAATTCTATATTGGTCAAATTGATTTCTTTACCTTGCTTTATTACTTTATATTGCCTTGGCATAATGCTCAATCCGCCGATGTGTATGTTACTTTGACTCTCATCTAATTTTCTGTCTATGCTGATATCAGCTTCATTTACGATTTCTAATATTTTATCATATAATCCTTTTTCTGATTCGTCCAATGACAGGACTATTAGCTTTCCCACAGCGCTCACCTCCTCTGTCAAATCTTTTGAAACAAGACAATTTTGCCAATTATTTATTTAATTCTGAGTATATAGAATTTTACAGAATGCTTCCTCTTCGCAGCCTCTCAATACTTGAAATAGCGGAATATATTTCTCTGGCTGTCCGAATGAACAATTCGTTACATCCTCTATAAAACCATCTACGATTTTTTCAATAATTTTCCCACCCTTCTGAAAATGATGAGCCGCCTCTTCCCAGGCTTCTTCCCCAAAGAAATTCTTATACTTCACAAGTGTCTGCGCAAATTTATCTCTGGATGCCCTATGAGGATTGATAATTCCCGATCTTCGCCCACTGATTTCATAGGGCAGCTCTGGAAGAATGCTTCCTGTGTATTCAATAAAGTGGGAATATATTTTCTGTAATTCTTCTTCAGAAAATATGTTTTTCCATTCTGAAAATTCCCCGATGAATCTGTCAAGCCCTTTCTGTCCTATAAAACTTAACGGTGAAGACAAATAGGTTTCTGCATTTTTCCCTATCCCCTTTCGTACAATCCACGCCATATCTGTTTCCGGGGACTTCATATCAATCCCAAAATATGCATTTTTCTTGCTTATCCCTATATAGTCTTCTGCCCATGCCAATTCCAGTTCTGCAATCGGAATGGTCTGCACTTCTGCTTTGGAATTATCATGAACATATACATTTGCTTCATCATAGCCTGTCATGAGAACAACATGCCCCGGAATATGCTGCCTATGGTAAAACTTCCTTTGATAAGGCAAATAAAACATATCCAAGCCAAACAATATGACTGGTATGTCTTTGTCCAATAACTCCCTGACATTTTTCATAGTTGTCCGAAAACATTTTCCTTCACCTGCTATCACCTCATATCCGATAATTCCTTTCCAGAATTCATATTCCCGCTTTCCAATGCTTCCCTGCCCCATAAAAATCATTTTAGGCACTGCTGCTTTCTTCTGGGAAATCATCTGAAAACCAGCCTTGGAATAGAAAATCAGTTCTTCTGGTATTCGTTTTCCTGTCTTCCACTCATAAACATCACACAGCCCATTTACCGGACATAAATAATCCGCCAACTGATGCGGTAATTCTAATCGCTTCATACGCCTTCCTCCTTTGCTCCGCTTAAGTTTAAACCCTTGTATTATCCGAGAGTCAAGCATATACTTGAAAAAATATGCCGCTGAATTGCAGCATTTTCTCTCATAGCGGTTTTACTGGAAAGCACACCTCTGTAACCATATTTCCTGTCGAATCTTCCTTTTCTGGAGATACATGATATATGTTGAAGCGTTTTCCATCCAGCCTGTAGTGATTATCAGTGATCCATCGCATGATTTCTCCATTTGCCTCCGGCAGCAGATCATACTGCCCTTTAAATGTAAGCGTTGCTGCTGTTGTTTCTTCAATTTTCTTAAATTTCATTGCTTCTGTATCATGATACCGGCCAGCTACCGACTGCTGAATCTCTACATCCAAATTATGTTCATTGAATTCTTCATCATGGAATACCGCTATGTTTAATACTGGATTTGCAAACTGTATATTTTGCGATGCCCGCTCTTTTGCCAGCTTCTCCCAAAGAACCGCCTCATCCTCTGGTGTTTCTATCCTGCCTCTTACGCTGATCACATTATGAGCCGGAAACTTTTTGAGTGCCACGCTGTACAAAGGTATATCAGAAACATGTCCCAGATTCACTATGGTTGTTTGAATCAAATTCAACTGCTTCTGCATATTAGCTATTTTCTCCCGTTGCTCCACTGCGTGGAGTTCAAGATAGACTTTCAGTTGGTCATTGCTTGTGTACTTCGCCAATATTTCCTTGATTAAGGCTAATCCAAGCCCCATGCTTTTCAATGCCTGTATCTTGTTGGCAATTGGGAGCTGCCGTTCACTGTAGTATCTGTATCCTGTAAAATCATCCACATGTTCCGGAATCAGCAGACCAATATCATCATAGTGCCGAAGCATATGAATACTGATTTGGGACAAAATTGAAAATTCCCCTATTTTCAGCAAAGAAACCACCTCCTGACTTTAAGAGTATAAACCCTCACATAATACGAGAGTCAAGCCCCTACTCCCTTGGTAGATGACACTATAAATCGTCTTTGCAGTAAAGTCAACTATATCATTGTCTATTCCCATCTGAAAAAGCGTACTGCAATACCTCCGCAAATAATCATGATTGCAAACATCCTCATTATTGCGCACTTTCAAACTCTGATGTTAAAGTGAATCAAAAAGCAAGTTAGTTTATATTCAAATTCTGCCTCCATAAATTTCATTGAATAAAAGAAATATTTTTTTCAACAACATATCATTGAAACCTTATTCTGTCTTTATCTGTCGGAATACCATTTTTTACCCTTTCCCACTTCCCATTTTTGAATAATTCATATTCCTCAAAAGCACACGGAATCCCATTTGCACTGGCTATGTCATTGCTGTCCATAAGTTGAAAATGCAGATGCGGAGCAAAGGAATTCCCTGAATGACCAACCTTCCCAATCATTTCCCCTTTTGTTACTTTCTGCCCAACAGAAACCTGAATAGAACCAGTTTGAAGATGGCAAAGCGCAGCATAAATTCCATCACCAAATTTTATAATAATGTAATTACCCGCAACCGATTGAATATCATCTTCTTCTATATTAAAATAATGTGCATTTTTATATGCATTAGACATATCTGAAAACAAATTTGTCTTTAACCGTTCTTTATAACCGTCCTCAGCTGCAACAACAATTCCATTGCAAGGCGCATATACGTCCTGCCCCCAGCAATAATAGTTCTCCAGATTAACACCAAACAAAAGATATTGAATGAAGCTAACACGATATGCAGGATAGCCACCCCTATTCCAATCCACTTGTATAAAATCATACGCATACCTTGTGCCGAATCGGTTTGTACCATGACTTGGAATTTTTGTTCCCGGAGTATTTGGAGACAGCCACTCTCCTCTCAACGGAAATGCAAGAATAACCGGCTCGTTCATTTCAGTCATTATGTTTCTCCTACCAATACATTCTTTAACTATAATGAAAAAAACAGTTATCATTATAACCGAAAGTCCCAATATAACTTTTTTGCGTCTCGTGCAAATTTTCCTTAGCTTTTTATTCATCATTTGTCGTATAAAACACATTTCTAAGTTCATTAAAATACCTGTCAAGTTTTTTATGAATATCATTGGAATCCACTGAATCTGCTTCACTGCTTCTAATTTCTTCTAACAGTTGATTCGTAAATCCGATATTAACCCAAAGAATAAACAGCTTACACACTTCTATATTTAATCCATCTCTAAACCTTGCTGTATCTATTCCTTCAAATAAATTAGAATAGCAGTCTGGATTCTGTTTCCGATTACTGATTTCTTTATTGATCTCATCCGAGCGGGTTATCTGCGAAAGTTTATGAAACTCTGTAATCCATGGATACTTTTCCAGTAATCCAATCTGAAGGGTATAGGATTGCCTCAGTCTATTAAAAATATCTTTATCTTCATAATCCATCCGTTCAAAATATTCTCTTTTCATTAAATCGTCAAAATAATCATATACCCAAAAGAAAAGCTCCTGTTTGCTGCTTACATAATGAAACATAAGCGCTTTGGAAATTCCAGCTTCTTTTGCTATTACATTCGTTGAAGCTTTATCATATCCCTCCAATATAAATTCTTTTAATGCTGCATTCAGAATGGCATCTCTTCGTCCAGGCTCTAAATTTAACAACTTTGCTGACATCATTTACTCCCTTGTGATTCTGCTATTTACCTATTAGGTCAACATCATTATACATCCATTTTCCTAATAGGTCAACACAAATATAAATTTTCCATTTTTATGTAAAATTGCTATGTAATAATCTTGTCTACTCAATACCCCTTTTAACAATCCTATCTCCACAACATACCCTATATCTATCCTGTCAACTCAACTATCCCACCCAAAAAGCAGTGGATATGTTTCCGTACAATACAACAGACAAAAAATCCGAGAGCCGGAACAATTTTTCCAAACTGTCCCAACTCCCGAAAATCCCTTGTTTTCTCCACTTTTCGGCTATTCTATTTCTCCACCCGTGACATCAACACGACACACTCAACATGCACCGTATGACAAAACTGATCCACCCCCCTAACCCTACTAACCTCATACCCCCCATCACACAGCACCCTCACATCCCTCGCCAAAGTTGCCGAGTCACAGCTTACATACACAATCCGTTCCGGCCGCATCTGCAGCATGGCGGCAATCACCTTAGCATCGCACCCCTTCCGCGGCGGATCCACCACGATGACCTCTGCATAAACCCCTTCTTTCTCATACTTCTCCGGCAGCACTTCTTCCGCTTTCCCGACAAAGAACTCAACATTCCCGATTCCGTTCCTTGCCGCATTCTCCCTGGCATCCTCAACAGCCTGCGGAACGGCTTCCACTCCGTAAACCTGCTTTGCCGCCCCCGCCAGGAACAATGAAATCGTCCCGATGCCGCAGTAAACGTCCCAAACCGTCTCTGTCCCGCCAAGACCGGCATATTCCGATACAAGACTATATAACTTCTCCGTCTGCACCGGATTCACCTGATAAAACGAGAGAGGGGAAATCAAAAAGGAAATTCCCCGCCCCGTCCTGGTAAAGTTCTCCGTTTCCAATATATGAATGGTATCCGTTATCCCCCTCTTCCCCCATATCACATATACTTCTTTCCCCATTATTACATTCGTCTGTTCCGTGTTGATACTTACCGACACGCTTGTCATTCCCCTAATCTCCTTAAGCCTGCCGACAAGCCTGTCCTGCTCCGGCAAAAAGTCCCTTTTCTTTTCCCTATCCTCATTCAGCACCAGACAGACCATAATTTCCCCGCTGTCAAACCCCTTCCGTATTAAGACATGACGTACCAACCCCTCCCCTGTCTTTTCCTGATAAGCCGGCACATGATACTTCTTCATATATGCAAGAATACATTCCAGTATTTCCTTATTTTCCTCCACGCCCAATGCACAATCCGTGTTCGCTATAATGTCATGGGTGCGGCCGGCATAAAAGCCTGCGGCCGGATTTCCCTGCTTATCTACCCCTATAGGGAACTGTGCCTTATTGCGGTAATGAAAGCAATCCTCCATTCCCACAATCGGTTCCATTATCTTTTCCGCATATGCCGCTTCAAAGCCCCCTATACGGATCAGATTATTTCTCACCTTATTTTGTTTATACGCCAACTGAGCCCTATAATCCATGGCCTGAATCTGACAGCCCCCGCACTGCCTGTGAAATTTGCACCGCGGCTCCACTCTCACCAATGACGGCTCCAGAATCCGTTCCAGTCTGGCATATGCATAATTCTTTTTTGCTTTCGTAATTCTGCAGCTTACAGTATCCCCTATTACCGCATCCTTCACAAAGAGGGTATAGCCGTCCGCCTTCCCTATACCCTCGCCGTCATTGCTCATATCTTCAATTTTCACCGTAAGAATGTCATTTTTTTCGTATCCCATTCTTATTCTCCGTTCCTTTTCTCGCTATCCGTATGCCAAAGGTTCATTCTCATATTGGGATATATTGCCAAATGCAGTTTTTCCGGAACATCATATTTACAGCAAAATCCGAACTACTTGCAAAATAAACTTCCCCGGTGCAAGCACTCAAACACCACAAGGGTGTTTGCCTCCTGCTTCGCAGGAGCGGGGTATTCGCCCCAACCTCGCTACGCCCGGTGCTAGTACATCATTGCATTAATCCTTGAGTAATCAGCACATGCTGTTTGTGCCAG
>CAJTVK010000010.1:19050-50736 GCA_910579645.1 uncultured Lachnospiraceae bacterium
TCTTCCGCCTTGCCCTGACGCAAACATCAAGCACTGATTACTCAAGGATTAATGCAATGATGTACTAGCTTGCACGATGCAGAGCATCGGGGAATGTACCCTCCTATGATTCAATATATCCAAAATCAAGAAAGAACCATGCCAAAACCAATAACAACTCAGCCGGCAAGGTTATTCCTTCAAGCCGCAGCCCTCTTCCGTAAGGACATATCCTCAGCCAAAGTGTATCTGAAAACTCCGGAAATCATTCTATCCGAGCTGCCCGCAGATTAGATTCAAACAACCGGTTATACCCCAGCCAATCTGCATTGTTGTCGCCGGCATTTTCCAGAATTTCCTTAAAAGTTTCCAATTTTGCATCCATATCATCCGCATGATACAAAGCCAATGCCTCCATAAGTGCCGGAACTTTAGGCGAACCGAACTCCAGCTTTCCCTGATGAGCCAATATGCAATGCTGAAGCTGCGTCAGAAGATGATGAGGAAATCCCGTTATCTTTGCAGCCCTTTCCGCCACCATTTGCGACCCCATCACGATATGTCCCAGCAATTGTCCGTCGTCCGTATAATCATTTTCCGGAAAACGTGAAATCTCCCTCACTTTTCCCATATCATGACAGATTGCCGCCGTCAGCAGCAAATCTCTTTTGAGAATCGGATATACGGTGCACAGGTAATCGCATAATTTGGCAACGCTCAAAGTATGCTCCAGCAAACCGCCCACAAAACCATGATGAATTCTTTTTGCCGCAGAAGATTCCCGGAATGCTTTGGCAAATTCCGCATCTTCGACAAAAAAGGCCTTTAAAAGCTTGTTATAATACGGATTTTCAATGCTTTCCACCAAGTTCAGCAGTTCCCGGAACATTTCCCCGATGTCTTTGCTGCTCACCGGAAGATAGTCGGAAGGATCATACTCCCCTTCCTGACACTTCCTGATGCGCTTCACATTTACCTGCAAAGCATTCTGGAAGCTGGTCACATCCCCGTACACTTCAATATAATCCAATGTATCAAAATCTCCGATGCCCGGATTGTTAGGATCCCATATTTTGGCGTCCACCGTGCCGGTCTTATCCTGCAGAATCACATTATCATACGCCTTCCCGTTTTTCGTCACCGCGGACTGCTTATGTTTGCATAAATAAATGTCAAATACTCTGTCGCCTTCTTTATAATCCTTTATATATTTCATCATGAACCTCACTTCTATTCCGTTTCCATTCCGTTTCTATTCGATTTCTATCCCATTTCTATTCCGTTTTCATTCCGCTTTTATTCCGTTTCCATTCCACTTCCGCTTCACTTCCGTTCCGTCCTGCCGCCGGAACCCGGCAGGCGGCCCGTTTCTGTGTTATTCCAGGACACCCAGCGTAATATCCACTTCCATCTGCACATATTCTTCCGGACCCTTGCGCATCAGCGTAAGGGAAACAATATCCTCCGGTTTCCGTTCCGCCAGCACCTTTATTAAATCCGCATATGTGCCAATCTGTTCTTCCCCGATGGCGGTAATCACATCCCCGCCTTGAATCCCTGCCGTCATTGCCGGAGAATCCATCTCTATTTCCGTTATATACGCCCCGAAAGGCACCCCCAAGCTTTCATTGGCCTCCAAAGTCACATCCATGCCATGAGTACCGAGATATGCCTGCTCCCGCTCATTGCTCATCCGCTCAATGACCTGCCGCAGTTCCGTAATGCCCAGTGCCGACACCAGATTTTTCATATCCTCACTGTTATGGGAATTATCAATAACGCCCAATACCTGACCTTTTACGTTAATCAGAACCCCCGATGCATTCTGGCTTCCGTAAATATCCGTGGTAAGCAGCTTATAGCAGGAATCCACTGTATGCAGCGCATTGCCGTTAGAAGTGACTATCCCATAGCATACCGACGCACCGTTCCCCAACGGACTGCCTACCGCAATGACCGGATTTCCGATCAAAGCCCGGCTGCTGGAACTTGCCGCTAAATCCGCTGCCGTCACTGCTTCGGCCGTCTCCGGCTTCAGCTTTCCCAGTTCCACGGAAAGAACCGCCAGCTTCGTATTTACATCCTTCTTTTTTAACTGTGCCTGCGCCTGCTCCCCTTTATAAAAAGTTACCATGATGTTTTCGGCATTGATTATTTTCTCATAATTTACCAGAAGCAATATTTCCCGCTCCGTTTTTGCTACCACCACTCCCGAAGTCTGATCCTTTTTTTCATATGTACCACTGAGCCAATCTACATTGGATACCGAGCCGGTCACAGTAACCAAAGACGTTTCCGCATTGGCCGCCACTTCTGCCATCTGCTTATACATAGCCGAATAATCATCCAAATCCAAGGTAAGACTATCCAATACTTTCGCAATCTGCTCGTCTTCCAATTTAATTTCCGGCGGCGGCGGTTCCTCCATCTGCGAATCATCCGCTATCATATCCTCCGGCAGCATCTCTTCGGTTTCCGCCGGAAACTCTATCGGCGCCGGTTCCTCCTCCGGATACAGCCAATTGCTGAAAACCGGCTCCAGAATCAGAAATGTCAGACAGGCAACCAAAGAAAAGATTACCGCCATAGCCGCCGTAATCAATGTCCGCCGCAGCAATTTTACCTTATTCACCGGCCGCTGTTTAATCCTCTCGGTAATAAAATCCGAA
This sequence comes from uncultured Lachnospiraceae bacterium, assembly GCA_910579645.1. Classification (GTDB taxonomy): domain Bacteria; phylum Bacillota; class Clostridia; order Lachnospirales; family Lachnospiraceae; genus Kineothrix. The sequence goes on from CAJTVK010000010.1 coordinate 21,699, forward strand.
TCCGCTTTCTGCACTTCATTCCCATGCGCCTCTTCACTGCCGCGCTTCAAATCATCCATAAACAATTCCCTGCTCCTTGCTTTTTCCGGCGAACCCATATAATGGCATTGAGTATCTCCCTTCCCCGCCGACTCTATAAGTATATCCTTTTTTTCCGGCAATGTAAATCTAATTCTGGAAACATCCACGGAAATCGATTTTCGGTTTTATGCCGGCATGGGTGCTTCGGCCGGACACATGTACGGCGGCACCGCCAACCGCCATGCGTCCATCGCGGCATCTATACATTTCGCTCCCTTTATGATATACTGTACAAGAAACAAAGACACTAATACTGCATTGCGGAAACAAAAATAAGAGAGAGAATATGAACGAGAAAGTATTACGCACACTGGAATATAATAAAATTATCAATATGCTGACAGAGAGAGCCAACTCAGACCCCGGCAGGAAGCTCTGCCGGGAACTGAAACCATATACTGACATAGATGTCATAAACGAAGCCCAGCAGCAGACGGCAGATGCCTTATCCCGGATATTCAAAAAAGGCTCCACTTCCTTCGGCGGCAATAAAGATTTGGGCTACTCCATAAAATCCCTGAGCGTCGGTGCCGCCCTTTCCGCTGCGGAATTGCTGAAAATCGCCGGCATGCTGGAAAACGTCAGCCGGGTAAAGTCCTACGGAAGACGTGAAAGGGACGATGAGCAGAAAGATTCTCTGGACGCATTTTTTGATGCGCTGGAACCTCTGACCCTGCTCTCTTCGGAAATCCGTCGCTGCATCCTTTCCGAGGAAGAAATCAGCGACAATGCCAGCCCGGCTCTGAAATCCATCCGGCGCAATATCATGCTGACAAACGACAGAATCCATAGCCAGCTGAACAATATGGTAAGCGGTTCCTGCCGCACTTATCTGCAGGATGCCGTCATCACCATGCGCAATAACCGTTACTGCCTTCCTGTCAAGGCGGAGCATAAAGGACAGGTACCAGGCATGATCCATGACCAGTCCTCCACCGGCTCCACCTTCTTTATTGAGCCGGCCGCCGTTGTGGAACTGAACAACCGCCTAAAAGAACTGGCCATGAAGGAACAGGAAGAAATCGAAATTATCCTAGCGGATTTAAGCGCTCAGGCAGCGGAACATACGGATGCACTTTCCAATAACCAACAGATTATGACCACCTTGGACTTTATTTTTGCCAAAGCATCCCTTGCCATGGACCAAAATGCCACCGCACCGGTCTTCAATACCGACAGACGTGTCAATATCCGAAAGGGAAGGCATCCCCTGCTGGACAAAAAGAAAGTGGTTCCCATTGATATATACTTGGGACAGGACTTTGACCTGCTGATTATAACCGGACCAAATACCGGCGGCAAAACAGTTTCCCTGAAAACGGTAGGCCTTTTCACGCTGATGGGACAGGCCGGGCTGCACATCCCTGCCTTGGACCGCTCGGAACTGTCTGTATTTACCGAAGTATATGCCGACATCGGCGACGAACAGAGCATTGAGCAAAGTCTCAGCACCTTTTCCTCCCATATGACAAGCATCGTGTCCATATTGAAGCATGCGGACAGCGAATCCCTCTGCCTTTTCGACGAGCTGGGCGCAGGGACAGATCCTACGGAAGGCGCAGCCTTGGCCATAGCCATCCTTGACCATCTGCATAAAAGGCAGATACGCACTATGGCCACTACCCATTACAGCGAACTGAAGGTATATGCCCTGTCTGCGGAGCATGTGGAAAATGCCTGCTGCGAATTTGACGTAAACACTCTGCAGCCCACATACCGCCTGCTGATTGGCATTCCCGGCAAAAGCAACGCTTTTGCCATTTCCTCCAAGCTAGGGCTGCCCGATTACATTATCCGTGCGGCCAAGGAGCAGATTAGTCAGGAAAATGAAGCCTTTGAAGATCTGATTGCCGACTTGGAGCACAGCAAAGTCACCATCGAAAAGGAACGTCTGGAAGCCGCTTCTTACAAAGAAGAGATCAAACGCTTAAAGGAACAGCTTCAGACCAAACAGGACAAAATCGAAGAAACAAAGGAACGCATTCTGCGGGAGGCCAATGAGAAAGCGCGGGATATCTTACAGGAAGCAAAGGAAGTTGCCGACGAAACCATCCGCGTTTTCCAGAAAGCCGGCCCCGGCGCTTCCATGAAGGACTTGGAGAAAACGAGGGAAAAGGTCAGGGGAAAAATTTCCGAGAAAAGCGAAAAACTTTCCCTGAAGCAGAACCAGCCAAAGCAGAAAGAATTAAAACCCGGCCAGCTGAAATTGGGCGACAGCGTAAAAATCCTTTCCATGGGCTTAAAAGGCACCGTCAGTTCCCTGCCGGACCATAAAGGAAACATGTTTGTGCAGTGCGGCATTATCCGCACCCAGACAAACATAAAAGATATTATCCTTATGGAAGACACACCCGTAACCAAACCCTCGTCCCAGATGCGCTCCGCCGGAAGCAAAATCAAAATGTCCAAATCCTACAGCGTATCTACGGAAATAAACTTGCTGGGCAAAACAGTGGATGAAGCACTTTGCGAACTGGACAAATATCTGGATGATGCCTATCTGGCCCACCTGCCAAGCGTGCGTATTGTGCACGGAAAAGGAACCGGCGCTCTGCGCAAGGCAGTACAGGGGCATTTGAAAAAAGTAAAATATGTGGAGTCTTTCCGTCTCGGAGAACACGGTGAAGGCGACGCAGGCGTCACCATTGCAGTATTTAAGCCATAACATTTCGGAAGGGCACAAAACAGGAGGCACTATGGTAAATAAGCAGAAAATATTAATTGTGGACGATGACAATAACATTGCAGAACTCATTGCCTTATATCTTACAAAAGAATGTTTTGAGACATTGATTGTAAATGACGGGGAATCCGCCCTTGCCGCGGCGGATTCCTTCAGCCCCAACCTGATTCTGCTGGATCTGATGCTGCCGGGTATCGACGGTTATCAGGTCTGCCGGGAAATCCGGGCAAAATCGCCTACCCCTATCATCATGCTTTCCGCAAAGGGCGAAATTTTCGACAAAGTACTGGGACTGGAACTGGGTGCCGACGACTATATGGAGAAGCCTTTTGACTCCAAGGAACTGGTGGCACGGGTAAAGGCAGTGCTTCGGCGGTACAAGCCGGCTCCTGCCGCCCCTCAGGCCTCCGACATAAAAAGCGTGGAATACCCCGGTCTTATCATTAACCGGACCAATTACTCCGTAGTATGCAACGGCGAGACGGTGGAAATGCCTCCGAAAGAACTGGAGCTTCTCTATTTTCTCGCCTCTTCCCCCAATCAGGTTTTTACCCGTGAACAGCTTCTTGACCAGATATGGGGATATGAGTATATCGGCGATACCCGTACCGTAGACGTACATATTAAGCGTATCCGCGAGAAGCTTGAGGACGAGGTCAGTCATGCCAATTGGCGCATCACCACCGTATGGGGGGTGGGATACAAATTCGAAGTGACCCGGACGGCCTATGCCTCAAAGTCCCTCCTTAACTAAAACAGGAGGATGACATGAAAAAAACTCTTTATCTGAAGATTCTGCTCGGTTATTTAATTTTCGGCTTCTTCGGCTTTGTCGTGGTGGCAACCTTTGTCTCCAGCATGACCATGGAGCAGCTGAAACGAGAAAAGGCAGATGCTTTATACCGGGAAGCGACGCTGATTGCCAACACTTACGCTTCCGACCTGTACAACAGCGAGACTTCCCTGGATACCGTAAAGAAACAGCTGGATGCGCTGGATACTTATTTATCGGCCACCATATGGATTATCAACCCCTCCGGGAGAATGGTGCTGAATTCGTCCGCACCTTTAGACGTGGAAAACGAAATTGTCATTGAAGATTTTGACCCGACGATTACTGCCGGCTCCTACTACACCGCCGGCACCTTCTTTGACACCTTCAGCGAGCCGATGCTCAGCGTCTTCGCCCCCATAGCCTCCAGTTATAAAGTAAAGGGATATGTAGTGATCCATACCCCTATGAAAGCCATCCAGGCATCCTGCGACAGCCTTTTGAATATCTCCTATATCCTGTTGGTCATTTTATTTTTACTGTCTTTGATTATACTGATTTTTTTTACCGAAATGGTCTATATGCCCCTGCGGAAAATTACGGAAGCCACCGAACAATATGCCAGCGGCAATATGCACTATGAGTTTCAGGTGGACAGCGAAGATGAAATCGGCTATCTGGCAGCCACCCTCTCTTATATGGCCAGCGAAATTGCCCGTTCGGAAGACGACCAGAAAAAATTCGTGGCAAACGTTTCCCACGACTTCCGCTCTCCCCTCACCTCCGTGAAAGGCTATCTGGAGGCAATGCTGGACGGCACCATCCCGCCGGAGATGTATGAGAAATATCTGAACATTGTGCTGAACGAAACGGAACGGCTCACCAAGCTGACCAACAGCCTGCTTACCCTGAATAACCTGAACACCAAAGGCATACTCCTGAACCGGGAAGATTTTGACATCAATCAGATTATACGCAGCACTGCCGCATCCTTTGAGGGCACCTGCCGGCAAAAAGCCATCCGCATAGAACTGGTGCTGACCGGCGAGGCCATGTATGTCAATGCAGATATGGAAAAAATCCAACAGGTCATCTATAACCTGACGGACAATGCCATTAAATTCAGCCATAACGGCTCCGTCATCCAGATTGAGACCAATGAGAAAAACAACAAAGTCCACGTCTCCGTAAAAGACAGCGGCATCGGCATCCCAAAAGACGACCTGAAGCTTGTCTGGGACCGCTTTTATAAATCCGACGCTTCCAGGGGCAAAGATAAAAAAGGCACCGGGCTGGGCCTTTCCATCACAAAAGAAATCATCCATGCCCACGGCGAACATATTAATGTCATAAGCACGGAGGGCGTTGGGTCGGAATTTATATTCTCCCTAGAAAAAGCTTCCGACACAGATGACGATGACTGATACGGCGCCGCAATCAAGTAAGGAAGCGTCATCTTCCCCTACTCGCGCGCCGGCACCCGTCAGCGCATGATGACTTTTCCTCTGGGTGCCCGTGTGCAGAAAGAACCCTGCCCGCATTAGGGCAGGGCGTATCCGCCTTTCTAATCATTCCTCCCTTTCCGATAATCCGCCACCATCTTCTCTATCGTCTCCCTTGACAGCGGATAATGAAATTCCCTTATAATACGGTCCGCCGTATATCCTTTATCCACCAGATGGCGGATTGCCCCGCCGTATGCAAAATCTTTCGTGAAATTGGACAATGCCTCATTAAAATAACTATTCTCCATGATTTTTCTTTCCCTTCCTTGCGGAATGGACGGCAATGTCAATCAGGATCAGCACTGCTGCCGCAGCCACATTCCCAAAGCCATTGGACATAAAATCTGCCGCATAGTCTTCCAGGCCACGGTAATACCCGCATATGACATTGGTCAGGAAATTTCCCGGAACCGCCAAACAGGTAAGCACCACTAACGATGTCAGAATGCTTGTCCGGAACTTTACCCGTACCAGTACCACAAACCAGACAATAACGGACCATAAAACCGCCACCGGCATGCCGATTTTCCAAAACCATATACCGCCGATTCCCATCTGATAATAAACCACAAGCTGGATGACCCCCAACAGGAAAAATACACAGCCGTCCAACGCCGTCAGCATTTTCAGAATCCGGTGCCCCGAACCGCTTACTGCAAGATACAGCGGGAAATACCCGGTAAAGATACTTGCCGCCACAATATAGAACCAAGAAAGCCGTCTCTCCGTCACCAGATTTACGATAAAGCAGGTCACAATGGCAATGACGGCTGCCCCGCCCATGACCCAGTAAAACAGGCTTAACTTGGATTTTTTCAGGAATTTCTTAAACTCCCTGATTTCCGGAGCCGTTTCCGCCTGTACCGGCTGCCGCATTTGTGACAGTACTTTCCCGCACTCTTCGCACCCGCTGATATGTTCTTCAATCAATGCATTCGATATGTCGCTCGTCATATGGTCGATGTACATAGGAAGCAAATCCCTCACCGTATCACACTCTAACCGTTGTCCCATTCTTCTCTTCCTTTCATCAATTTCTGTTTGCCTCTGTAAAAAGTGACTCTTGCCCAGTTCTCCGTTTTTCCCATAATGCTTCCGATTTCCGCAAAGCTAAGTTCACCGGCCAGCCTAAGATACATGACTTCCCTTGTGGTGTCCTCCAAGTGGTGCAGCATCCGGAACACTTCCACTTTTTCCACGTTCAGCAGATAGTCGTTCTCGATATGCCCGAAAGCCGGAAATTCTTCCGTGACTTCCGATAACGGAACCTCCTTCCGCTTTCGCCGCTCCAATTCTTTATACCAAAGCCTTTTCCCTATCTGGCAAAGCCAAACCGATACTTTGCACTCCCCCCGGAACCTGTCAATCCCCTTCATTGCCTGGTAAAAAGTCTCCTGAGTCAATTCTTCCGCCAAATCTGCACTATGGGTTAAGCAGAACAGGTATTTATAGACCGCATTCACGTTCTTTTCATACATTTCCTCTGCTTTCTGCTTATCCACTTTTTCACCTCCTCATAAGATAAGTGCAGGCAAACAGCAATTCGTTACAAAAGAAAAATAACGACATGACGCCTTTCCGCATCATTCCTCCCTTTCTTTATTATCCCCCTTTGGCACAATCCTTATTTCCACTTCCGCCCCCAGGCATTCCGCATAACGCATCAGCACATCAACGGTAGGCGTAAACTTTTTTCCCTCCACCCTGGCCACATTCGCCCTTTTCATCCCCGTGGCATCCGCAATATCCTGCTGTGTCATATGCTTCGCCTTACGCAACGCCACCAGTTCGTCCACAGCTTTATTGCATACGGACTTCGTCCTTGTCTCCACCACTATCTCCGCATGCTCTGAATGATAAGTATAGTCCATGCCATATGCTCCTTTTACATTATTTCTCAGTCTCCTTTACCTTTTCCACTGAAGCCGGTGCAGATTGCCTTCCGGCTGCAGCATCCCAAAACCATTCTGCCGCAATGCCTCATACAGCACAATTGCCACCGAATTGGACAGATTCAGAGAACGTATATTTTCCAGCATAGGTATCCGAATGCAAGTCTCCTCATATTCCACCAGAATCTCCTCCGGTATGCCTGCGCTTTCCTTTCCGAACATAATATAATCGTCCTTTCCGAACTCTGCTTCCGAATATACATGCTTTGCCTTAGTAGTGGCCATCCAAATTTTGGCTCCTTGGTTCTTATCCAAAAATTCTTTAAAATTCACATAACGTCTCACTTCCAGATGTTCCCAATAATCCATTCCTGCACGCCGGATTTCTTTTTCATTCAGCCGAAATCCCAACGGTTCTATCAAATGCAGCGTTGCGCCCGCCGCCACGCAAGTCCTCCCGATATTCCCCGTATTTGCCGGTATCTCCGGCTGATACAGCACAATATGCATAACCGTCCTCCCACCTACCTTTATCCACAATCTTAATTTTCTTTAAAATATTTCCGAACCCGCTATCTCTTTTCCGCATTCCCTTGTATACTGATATTCAGATTATTATCGAAATTTTGCCTTGCACTGGCACGAACCGTGCAAAGCAGAACTACAATTTCTGTCTGGACGGAGCACCAGAGGCTCTGAACGGATTACAAAGGGAGGATTATATGAAAAATATTCAGAAACGTTTAAAAGCAGGATATCTTCTTTTCAATGCCGCGGTATTCGCCGCCGTTTCCTTCATGGGCTGCGGAACCGCAGCACCACCGGAAACAGCCGCCGCTGCGCCCGTTTCCGTGGATGCAGCCGCCAATGCCCCGGACAGCCAGGAACAGGCAGCCGGTACGGCCCCTGTCCCTTCTTTCACTGTCAGCCCTCTGAATAATGCATCCAATACCATTACGGTAAACAGCAGCGAAAAAGTCAGCGTCATCCCGGACATTGCCGAAGTGGTCTACGCCGTACGCACCGAAGCGAAAGAAGCCTCCGCATGCCAGCAGAAAAACACGGAGGATATAAACCAAGTCATCAGCCTGCTGAAAAACCTAGGCGTTGCCGAGAGTTCCATACAGACCACCGACTATTTCATGCATCCCATTTACAATTACAGCAATAACACACAACGGATTACCGGTTATGAAGCAACCTCCACGCTGACGGTTTCCGGCCTGCCTATCGACTCCTTAGGAACTATCCTGACAGAGTCGGTAAATGCCGGAATCAACAACATCCAATCCGTAACTTACCAGTCCGGCAGATATGACGAAGCTTATGCGGAAGCCTTGCGGTTAGCAGTCACCTCCGCAAAAGCAAAAGCCGATGCCTTGGCCGAAGCCGGCGGATGCACGGTAGGAAGCATAGCCTCTATCCGCGAAAACAGCAATTACGGGGAAGCCCGTTATACGGATTATGCCCTTGCCGGCCAGATACGAAGCTACGGCGCCGCTCAGAAAGAAATGGCACTGGAAGACAGCGCCGCCATTATGCCCGGCGACTTAGCCGTTGACGTAAATATCACGGTAGAATATTTTATTCAGTAACTGCCGGCTCCCGCAATACTTCCGCGGCTATATCCGGGTAGTTCGTGATACAAGCGTCTGCCCCTGCTTTCCCCAGCCTGCCGATATATTCCCTTTCGTTCACGGTCCACACATGCACTGCAAGCCCGTTTCTCCTGCACCTTTCCAGCAGCCCTTCGTCCTGCATATGGTAAAGGGCAGGATGAAGAGCCTGCACTCCGTACCTTTTCGCATAGTCTGCCACATCCGCAATAATATCCCCAATGAGAAACCCTGTCTTCATCTCCGGGCATATTTTTTTCACTTTCAGCACCGACTCATGATTAAAGGAGGAACACCAGATACGCTCTGTCATATTCATATCCCGTACAAGCTTTACGACCTTCTCTTCCAATCCGGGATAAAAGAAAATCCCGGTCTTGCATTCAATATTCACTTCCAGGCCGGTGGGCTTCAGTTCTTCCAGCACCTGTGCCAACGTAGGAATACGCACCGTCCCGTAACCCGGCATGGAGCCGCTCACATCCAAAGCCCGCAGTTCCTCATATGTGTAGTCTTTCACATATCCCTTTCCGTCGCTGACGCGGTTCACCGTTTCGTCATGAATCACCACCAACTCACCGTCTTTTGACATCTGCACATCCAGTTCCACTCCGTCGGCTTTCATTTCCGCCGCTTTCCGGAATGCTTCCAATGTATTTTCCGGCACATAACCGGAGGCTCCCCTATGCGCCCATATCTTTGTCCTCATGGTTTCCCCTCCTTCCGCACCATGCCTTCTAAACTCCTTTCTGACTGCGCAGCCTCTCCACAAAAGCTTTCAGTTTTCCGATTGCAAGCTTCAGATTTTCCAAGGAATAAGCATAAGAAATGCGGACAAAACCTTCCCCGCAGTCCCCGAAAGCCGTCCCCGGAACCACTGCCACCTTTTCCTCCCGCAGGAACCGGTCCGCAAATTCCTCACTGGTCATGCCAAATTCCTTAATACAAGGGAAAACATAAAAAGCGCCGAAGGGCTCAAAGCACTCCAGCCCCATTTCCTTAAACATATACAGCAGATAGCGTCTTCTCTGATTGTAGGCCTCACGCATCTGCTTCACATCCTCATCCCCGTTTTTCAAAGCCTCCACTGCCGCATACTGACTGGTAGTAGGGGCACACATAATGGCAAACTGATGAATTTTCAGCATCTGCTCCATGATTGCCTTGGGCCCGCAGGCATATCCAAGCCTCCAGCCGGTCATTGCATAAGCTTTGGAAAACCCGTTAATCAGAACCGTCCTTTCCCGCATTCCCGGAAGGGACGCAATGGATACATGTTCTCTGCCGTATGTCAGTTCCGCATATATTTCATCGGAGATGACAAATAAATCCTTCTCTGCTATCACTTCGGCAATTTTCTCCAAATCCTCCCGTTCCATAATGGCTCCTGTGGGATTGTTGGGGAATGGCAGGATTAAAACCTTTGTCTTATCCGTCACTGCGTCCAATACTTCCTGCGCAGTCAGCCGGAATTCGTTTTCTGCCTTTAATTCAATAATGACCGGCACTGCATTGGCCAAAATTGCGCAAGGCTCATAAGAAACGTAGCTGGGCTGCGGAATCAGCACTTCCTCCCCTGCATTAATCATGGCACGCAGTGCAATATCAATAGCTTCCGACCCGCCCACGGTCACTATGACTTCATGGCCGCTGTCATATTCAATGCCCTGCGTACGTTTTATGTAATTGCATATTTCCGTCTTCAGTTCTTTCAGCCCTGCATTGGACGTATAAAAAGTGCGCCCTTTCTCCAACGAATAAATCCCCTCGTCACGGATATGCCAAGGAGTGTCAAAATCCGGCTCGCCCACGCCAAGAGAAATGGCATCCTCCATCTCACTTACGATGTCAAAGAACTTTCGGATGCCGGAGGGCTTTATATCTACTACCTTATCAGCTAATGGATTTCTCATGGTGTGATTTTCTCCCTTTCATCTTCATATTTTTTAGCCAGTATAGTTCCGTGATCCTTATATTTTTTCAATATAAAATGGGTTGCCGTACTGAGCACCGTCTCCAGCGTGGAAAGCTTGTCGGACACAAAAGTAGACACTTCTTTCAGCGATTTCCCTTCCAAAGTTACCAACAGGTCATAACCGCCGGAAATCAGATAAACACTGTTCACTTCCGGATACTTATAAATCCGCTCCGCTATATTGTCAAATCCCTGCCCGCGCTGCGGCGTCACCCGCACCTCAATCAGCGCCGTCACTTTTTCAATGGCAGTCTTCTCCCAGTCAATCATCGTATGATAACCGCATATGATGCCTTCCTTCTCCATAGCCTCCAGTTCATTCACAATGTCTATTTCCTGTGCACCGAGTATCACCGCCAGTTCCTTTAAGTCAATGCGGCTGTTCCTTTCTATAATAGATAAAATCTGCTCTCTCATATCTTTTTCCTCCATTCATCTGATTATCTTATATAACTCATCCGGCTTCGGCAATTCCAAAAAGCGGCGTTCCTCTCCGTTGATAACTATTCTGTCATTCCCATCGGTAGTTTTCCCAATCACCGCCGCAGGGACGGAAGCCTCTTCCAATGCCCGCACCAGACCATGCCCGTTATCCGCTGCCATCAGCAGGCATCCCCCCGCCATCAGCAGATAAGGGTTCAGCCCGAAAAATTCACATATCTCCACGGTTTCCTGCTTTACCAAAATCCTTTTCCAATCAATTTCCAGTCCAACGCCTGCCCCTTCCGCCATTTCCCATAGAGCGCCGAAAATTCCGCCCTCCGATACGGCATGCATGGCGCAAACGCCGGACTTAACGGCGGTGGCGGCCTCCGGCACAATCGAAAGAAAACGGTCGAATTCTTTTGCTTCCTCAATGAAGCGGAACGGATATTTCGTTAAAAGTTCTTTTTCCTTTTCTCTGGCCAAAACGGCGGTACCCTCCAGCCCTGCCCATTTACTCATGACAATATCCTGCCCGGGTTTTACCTCCTTCACGGAAAAAAAGCCCTTTCCTGCGGATTTCCCGATGCCCGATACCGTAAAGACCGGATGGTTTACCGCTTCCGTAACCCTGATTCCGTCCCCGGCTGCCTGTATGCCCAAACCGGCACAGGCCGCTTCCGTCTGCGCCGTCCATTCCTTTATCTGCCCTTCTTCGGTATTTTCCGGCAAAAGCATGGAAAATATAATAGCCGCCGGCTCTGCCCCGGAAGCCGCTATGGCATTTACCGCGCCATATACCGCGTATTTAGCCGCGTATGCCCCGCTCCATATGACAGGCTGCACGGAAACGGACAGCAGACTGTCCTGTTCACAAGAAAAAACGGCGCAGTTTTCCCCTATCCCTGCGCCGGCTAAAACCTCATCTCTCTTTGTTTTTATTTGATTCCGTACGGAACGTTTCCATACATTCTCCGTCAGCTTACCCGTTTTCATTTTGTTTCCGCTTCCTGCATATCCTTCCATATATTCCCGCGGATGCCCGTCCTTCCGCCGGACGGCACTTCCGGCATTGCTTTTAGCTTTCCGGCACTGCTTTTAGCTTTCCGACATTGCCTTTAATTTTCAGGCATTGTCTCTAGCCTTCCGGCTGCGGCTCCGCGGGGGACTGCTCTGCCGGAGGCGCCTGCTGTTCCGCCGGGGGCTGCTCTGCAGGAGGTGCCTGCTGCTCTGCCGGGGGCTGTTCTGCAGGAGGTGCCTGCTGCTCTGCCGGGGGCTGCTCCGGAGATACCGGCTGCTGATCCGGCTGAATCGCAAATTGAGCCAATGCCGCCGCCACATTTTTTACATGATCAATGTTATTTGTTGCTACCGCTGCCAACATTTCGTTATAAGCATTTACATCATTGGTAGAAAGACCCACTGTCGCCGTCCTCGGTACCATTTTATAGCTGCTGCTGTTCATCTGTTCGCGGCTGACTTCCACACCGTCTTCCGTCACCACTTTCCAGAGTTCCGCCTTATAGCCGATATGCGCCGACTGCGAAACCACCTTTCCGATCGGCATGGCCACATCCGTATATATCACATCGCTCTCCGGCCTTATTACGGACAGCACATTGCTTTCGTATTTCACCTGCCGGTTCGCCGGCCGTGTTTCCACACCGTATATCGTAAACGTGATATCCTTGCCCACTACATATCCATCTATGTAAATAGGATATTGGGTATTGTTAATAAATTTAAAATCTTTCCCCGCAGATTCCGCAATGGCCGCATCCGCAGAAGGATCCACATAGCTGACAATCATGGAATGGTTATGGCGTTCCGTCACTTCCAGCTCCGCCAGCAGCACGGCATTATATAGCGTAGTCGAGACCTGACAGATTCCTCCGCCCAGACTGTCCACCACCTGCCCATTCAGGTAAGAGCCTGCCATAAAATAACCGTTATCCTTGGAAAAAGGGGATACTGCCTCATAAGTGGAAAATTCGTCGCCGGGATACAAGGTAGTTCCTGCGATAAGATGGCATCCGTTAGCCACATTGGCGCTCCGGTTGGAACCCGAAGAACTGAAATTCGTGGAAAAAGTCCCCAACACATCTTTTACCTGCGCCAGTTCTTCCTCCGTCCCCCTAGGCTCATCCACTTTACCTGCCAGCTCTATCCGGGCATCTTCCAGATTCCATTCCTTTGTGAAATAATCATAAATTTTGTTTAAAGAAGCCTCTTCGTCCAGAACATATCCCGCCGTTCCCGGAGTTACCGAGAAGCCGGCTTCCGTCTTTACCAGTTCCGCATCTTTGGCTTCCGCGTTGAATTGGCTGCACTGCTCTGTCAGAAGCTGCCGGATCAATTCTTTATCCAAATAATAGTCCAATTCAAATACATGATTCTCATGTTTCAGATCCTGCAAGGCCTTATACCGCTGTATGACATTGCCCTTTTTGCCAAGAGCCACCGCATCCTTGGCCGCTTCCGGGTTCCCCCAAAGCAGTCCCAGTTCGCCTACCGTCACCGTCACCTGATTGCCGTCAACGGCATCCAGCGTTAGGCTTCTTGCTTTCAGTTCCTCAATATGCGCTTCCACGGCATCCATTGCCTGATCCGCCGTCATTCCCGATACATTCACGGTACCTATGTATACGCCGTCCGCAATCATGTTTCCGTCTGCACTGATGTCTCCCCCTGCTGCTGCAGTTCCGCCCGTACCGGAATTCCCATTCCCGCCAGTGCTTCCTTCTACGCCCGCATTTGCATCCGCATTTCCGTTTCTGCCGGCATCCTCAATGCCTCCGCTGAGGGCTGCCCCGCTCTCGGCACTTTCCCCTGCGCCGTTTCCGTTTTCCGTCCCGGCAGTCCCTTCCTGTCCCGCCGTCCCGCTGCCCTCTGCCGCCGCCATGGCATCCTCAATGGACTGCGCCTGCACGGAATACGCCGGCTGCAAGAGAGCGGTAAAAGCAAAAGCCGCTAATACAAATGATAATCTCCTTATATTTTTCATAGTCTCTCCTACTTGTACTAAAAAATAAAATATGTTAAAGTTGGAATAAGCATTGCAAGAACTATAATAATTATTATGACGGATGATATAATTCTTCTCGTCTTATTGTTGTGCATATTGAACATATAAACCAACCTCCGGGTCATCTCTCTACTTGAAAGGATATTATATATGAAAATGCCCTTTTTTGCAAGTTTTATCGTATTCCTAATATTGGTCTCCTATGAAATTTCCAAATCCCGCCGTCAAACCGCCAAAATGGAAAACTCTTTTTGGGAAAAGGAATATCGGGCCAACAGCACCCGGCGCAAGTCCCTGGAACATCTGAACTACATCACCATCCCCTTTGACACCCTTCCCATGGATACCCTTACGGAAGACGAAACGGTCCGGGAATGCCATCAGATCCTGCGGAGCCTTGACGACTCCCCCATTGTGAACTTCACGGGAATCAGCAATACCGACCTGAAGCTGCAGTACGGTGCTCCGAACATTGATTTGCTTATGCGTTATGACCAAAATTACACCACGCTTGCCTGCACCTTGCAAAAATGGGCGGAAAAATTATATCATGCCGGCCATATAGCCGAAGCGCGGCGCATCTTGGAATTCGCCGTTTCCACCGGCACCGACGTGAGCGGCTGTTATAGGCTCTTGGCTTCCGTCTATGCCGCGGAAGGCCGCAGGGAGGAAATCGGCAGACTGAAAGAACAGGCGGAAAGCTTAAAATCCGGCACGAAAAATATCATCGTCCGTATTTTGCAAGAATACGATCCATAAGCCTGTCCGCTTCGTTTCTGGTCATTTTATCCACCTCATACCCTATAGTTATCTTATGCTTATCCAGCAATTTATATAACCGCTCTTTTTGCGGCTTCGTAATCGGGGTCTGCTTTTTTACCTGGTAATTCAAAGCTTCCGGCTCAAATGCCTTTCCCCCGCCCCCCGCATTTTCCCCGCCGAACTGCCCCGCAAGTTTCAGATATAAGTCGGAAGCTGCCTGCGCATCCCCCAAGGCCCGGTGTGCCCGGTGCCCGATTCCGTAATAACGGCAAAGATATTCCAGCCTGCGGCTTTCCAAATCAGGCAGGAACTTTCTCGCCAGCTTCAAAGTATCTATCCCCCTTTTTTCAAAAGAAAGCCCCTGATTCACTGCCTCTTTCTTCAGAAACGAGTAATCAAAAAGAATCCGGTGCCCAATCAGAATATCATCCCCCATAAACATAAACAACGGTTCCAGCAGCTGCCCTATCTCCGGCGCATCGGCCAACATGCCATTATCAATCCCTGTCAGTTCGCATACGCCCTCTTCCACGTCTCTCCCCGGATGAACCAGGCTATGGAACATCCCATCCGCTCTTCCCTGCCGGATTCTTACCGCGCCAATCTCAATAATTTTATCCGTTTTAGGATTCAGTCCCGTCGTTTCCAAATCCAACGCAATGTAGTCCAGCGTCATCCACCTGCCCTCCCCTTGCCCCTTCCGCTTTCCCCTCCCCCCTTTTTCATACGTTTCCTATAATCCTCACAATACTCCGTCAGGAAACATTCCCCACACTTCGGGGTAGGAGCCTTGCAGATTTCCCTGCCAAATGTAATCAGCTGGATATTCCACAGAATCCAATGCTCCTTGGGTAATTTTTTCATCAAATCCTTTTCCACTTTTTCTGGCTCGTCTTCCTTTGTCAGTCCCAGCTTCTTGGAAATCCTTTTGACATGAGTATCTACCACAATGCTTGGATCGTTGTAGATATTTCCGCGGATTACATTTGCCGTCTTGCGGCCCACCCCTGCAAGCGAAGTCAGTTCTTCCAACGACCTCGGCACCTCCCCGTGAAATTTTTCCGCCAAATCCCTGCAGCAGGCAATGATATTCTTTGCCTTATTATGATAAAAACCGGTGGAGTGAATATCTTGCTCCAATTCTTTCAGATCCGCCGCCGCAAAAGCCTCCACGCTGGGATATTTCCGGAACAGCTGCTCCGTAACAATATTCACCCGGGCATCCGTGCACTGGGCACTTAATATGGTTGCTATCAAAAGCTGCCATGCATTTTCATGATCCAGCGAACAACGGTAATCCGTACCATATCTTTCATCCAGTAAATTCAATATCGCTTCCGTTTTTTTCGTCATTTCCCTTCCTCCGTCCCTTCCCTGCCCGCACTGCAGGCAGCAGCCATTAAAATGTATTTAAAGCATAATGTGCTTAAGCAGAATATGCTTAAAGCAAAATGCTCTAAAAGCAAAATATACTTAAAGCAGAATATACTTAAAGCAGAATATGCTTAAAGCAGAATTACTACGGCTTCCCCCGTAAGCGGACTTCTCCGGGCATAGTCAAACACCACCATGCCGGGGATTTTCATTTCCCCCAAGTCCCCGCCGGTCTTCGCTTCCCAGACAGGATAGCGGAAGACCTCCGCATGAGTCATCCGGGCAATCTGTTTTGGCTGGTATTCCCCATAATCCGGCAGCATTTCCCGCAGGCGGCTCTCATCTCCGTAAAAGTCCCGTATCCTGCCTTTATACTCCGAAAGATCTTTTGCAAATGCCGGGCGGCTCTTCATATTTTCCCGAAGATAAATATCATAAGTGAGCAATTCCCGGTATAGTTCCTCCCGGCCGCCGTCACAGCCGCAGGCAAAGGAAAGCAGTACCTCATAACGATAACCCCTGGACGGGCTGTTTATGAAATACCCTTTTTCCTCATAATAATCTGCCAGCTTCCCGAACATGGCAAAGGGGCTTTCGAATACCTGCTCCAGTAAGCGGAGAGTGTAAGTAAACTGGTTACTGTTATAATACAGTTCCACCATTTCCTCCACTTTCTTCAGCCTGCAGATTTCCTTATAGGAAATCCATTTAGAGTATAGCACTTCATAGGGCGGCTGAGAAGTATAATGAATACCGTAACTCCCTGCCTTTTCATACAAAGGCGAGCCTTTCAGCACTTTCAGGAAACCCAGCTGCAGCTGTTCCGGCTCCATGGCATATACCTCGTTAAAAGAACGGCCAAAACTCTCATAATCCTCATATGGCAGGCCGGCAATCAGATCCAGATGAATATGTACATTTCCGCCTCGGTGAATCCGGCCTACCGTTTCCCTCAGCCTGTCCAAATCCGCAGAACGGCTGATTTCCCGTAATGTATTTCTATTGGTGGACTGCACCCCGATTTCCAGCTGCACCAGCCCGGGACGCATTTCCGACAATAACGCCAATTCTTCTTCCCCCAACAGATCCGCCGCTATTTCAAAATGAAAGTTGGTAATGCCGTTGTCCTGTTCCCTGAGGAACTTCCATATCTCCAAGGCATGCCCCCTATTGCAGTTAAATGTCCTATCCACAAACTTCACCTGCGCCGTTTTCTGCGCAAGGAAAAAGCCAAGTTCCCTCTTTACCGTATCCATATCCCGCAGCCGCACGCTACGGTCTATGGCAGACAGGCAATAGCTGCACCGGAACGGACATCCTCTGGCCGATTCATAATAAATAATCCGGTTCCTGAAAGCACCCAAATCATTATAATAAAAAGGCAGTTCACCGACTTCTATAGGTTCCCTTTCCTCCGTCCCGAAAATGCCGCCGCCATCCCTGAATATAATTCCCCGGATTCTGCCCAGCCCCTCCTTTCCGCCCTCTCTTCCTCCGCGCACATAAGCTTCCCCTTCTTTTCCCCCGCCATAATATTCCAGCAGTTCGGTAAAAGTCTGCTCCCCTTCTCCCAGCATAATCCCTTTTACCGCCGGAATTTCCTCTAAAATCCCCTTTGCCTCAAAGGAAACCTCCGGCCCGCCCAGCCAAACCGGAATTCCCGGAAGAACCTTCACCAACTCCGCCGCCACTTCCCGTATCATCCGCCAGTTCCAAATATAACAGGAAAAAGCAGCCACGTCCGGTTCCCTTCGGAAAAGATCCGCAAGAATATCCTCTGCCCGCATGTTAATCGTATACTCCGCAATCTCCACATCAAGGCCTTTCCTCTGCCAAAATTCCTCCCCCAGCCTTTCCCGGGCATATGCTTTCAGGCTGTACACCGCCGGATTGGAATGAATATATTTGGCATTCACCGCCACCAATAAAAATTTCATGCCCCCTCCTTTCATCAACTCTGCAAATACTTTATCCTTATACTTTATACCATTTACACATAATTGTTTTATTGTTTATTTTCTGCTTGCCAAATGGCAAAACTTATGAAATATTTATATTGATATTATATACATTTTCCTTCTTATGAGAAAGGGGTTTTACCGAAAATGAAAACAAGAATTAAAGAATTGCGAATGGAAAAAAGCTACACACAGGAATTGCTTGCCATGAAAGTGGGAGTGAACCAAACTTCCCTGAGCCGCATTGAATGCGGAATCTCCGTCCCGGATGCCAATCTGCTCGTCCGGCTGTCCGATACTTTCAAAGTCTCCACCGATTACATCCTATGTCTCTCCGACCAACGCCTGATTTCCAACCACTCCGACAAGGCCATAAAATGTCTTCAACGCTACCAGACCCACATTTCCCTGCTCCAGAAGTTAAATCCCACCCAACGCACACATTTACAGCACTTTCTTGAGAGCATGGAGGCCGTTTACTGATTTTATCCCATGCCATATTTTTGCACACCGTAAAGCGGTACCAGCAAAGCTGATACCGCTTTCAATGTAAAAGGGGAATTTTACATGTACAAAACTCTCTAAATTTTGTACTCTTTTATATTAACAGATTATAACTATAATGTCAACACCCAAAATTGATTTTTACGAATCACAAAGTATTTATAAACCGCCCAAAAGCCTCGCTGCCTTCTGCCGTCCTTTTATAAACCCCGGCATCCTCCAATACCTGCATAAATACATCCCCAATCTCTTTGTGGAGAATATTCATCACTTTCTCTTTCGTGTCCCTGCATTCCTCCGCATACTTAGGAAGGAACTCTTCCACCCAGTCTGCATGCTTTTCCAACGCCTCATCCGCGCGGATATCCGCTCCCACAAGCAAAGCATCCGCCAACGCATCCATCTCTCCCTTCAGCCTTGCCGGCAGGACTGCCAGACCCATCACCTCTATCAGGCCGATATTTTCTTTCTTAATGTGATGCAGTTTGGCATGAGGATGATAAACCCCTAAAGGATGTTCCTCTGTGGTAATATTATTGCGCAGAACCAAATCCAATTCATACTTATTGCCCCGCTTCCTTGCAATGGGAGTAATGGTATTATGCGGTTCTCCGTCCGTAAAGGCAAATACGAAAGCATCTTCATCCGTATAGCCGCGCCACTTCTCCAAAATCACATCTGCCAACGCAATCAGCCTGTCGCTGTCCTCCGATGAAATACGGATAACGGACATAGGCCAGTTTACAATCCCTGCCTCCACATCTTCAAAACCTTTTACGGTAAAAGGCTTTTCCACCCCCGCTTTCGCCATGGCAAACTCATAATGCCCGCCCTGGAAATGGTCATGACTGAGGATGGAACCTCCCACTATTGGCAAATCCGCATTGGAACCGACAAAATAGTGAGGAAACTGTTTTACAAAATCAAATAACTTGCAGAATGTGTCATGCTCAATCTTCATCGGAATATGCTGAGAATTGAACACGATGCAGTGCTCATTATAATAAACATAGGGCGAATACTGGAATCCCCACTTGGAACCGTTGATTTCTACCGGTATGATCCGGTGGTTCTGCCTTGCCGGATGATTCACCCTCCCCGCATAGCCTTCGTTTTCCACGCACAGCAGACATTTGGGATAACCGGCCTGTTTTGCGTTTTTCGCTGCGGCTATCGCCTTCGGGTCTTTCTCCGGCTTCGACAGATTGATGGTAATGTCCAAATCCCCGTATTTCGTGGATGCCACCCATTTCTGGTCTTTTTTAATGCGGTATCTGCGGATATAATCCGTATCCTGGCTGAATTTATAATAAAAATCCGTGGCTTTCTCCGCATCCTGCGCATATAACTGGCGGAACCTGCGAATCACCTCGCTGGGACGCGGCACAAGCATACTCATAATTTTAGTATCGAATAAATCCCTGTAAACTATGCCGTCTTCTTTCATGATTCCCTTTTCCACCGCATAGTCCATCATCCTTCCCAAAACTTCTTCCAGTTCTTCCGCCTCCATGGCAACATCCCCGGCTTCTTCTCCGTCCTCCGGTTCGTCCAATTCAAACAATTCCAAAAGCCTGTTGGCAGTGTAGATCTCGTCTTCCTTCTCAATCAATCCGGTACTCAGGCCATATGCCACTAATTTCTTAATATCCTGCTGTATCATTTTTCGGCTGCTCCTTCCTCTGATTTCTGCTTTTTATTCTAACACAGACGGCCCGTCGCCTATTTCCACTACATAAAAATCTGCGGCATAACCTATCTTTTCCTGATAGGCCTTTCCTACCTGCTCAATAAATCGGTCAATCGCACCGTCTTTCACGATGCTCACCGTGCATCCTCCAAAGCCTGCCCCTGTCATCCGGGAACCAATCACCCCGTCCACCTTCCAAGCCTCTTCCACCAAAGTATCCAATTCAATCCCTGTCACTTCATAATCATATTGAAGGGAAATGTGAGATTCGTTCATCAGCTTCCCGAACAGTTCCACATCGTTGTTTTTCAGTGCCTCCACTGCCTTGATTGTCCTTTGGTTTTCATAAACCGCATGCTTTGCCCTCTTCACACGGATTTCGTCTTTAATTGCGGATTTGTACTGTTCAAATTGCTCTTCCGTCAGATCTCCCCAATTATTAATGCCCACCACCTGCTGAACTTCCGCAAGGGCAGTCTCGCACTCACTTCTTCTTTCATTATATTTGGAATCCGCCAAACCGCGCTTCTTATTACTGCAGGATATGACAATCTTTGCATCCGCAAGCTTAATCGGGGCATATTCGAAAGAAAGATCTGCCGTATCAAGGAAAATGGCATGATCCTTTTTCCCCATGGCACAGGCAAACTGATCCATGATGCCGCAGTTTACCCCGTTAAAATTATTTTCCGAAAACTGGCCAATCAAAGCCAGGTCCTGATTCATCACCTCAAATCCGAATAAATCTTTCAAAATAAAGCCGGTCAGCACTTCCACCGATGCGGAAGAAGAAAGGCCGGAACCATTGGGGATATTACCGTTCAGCAGCAAATCCATGCCGCAGGGAACCTCATACCCTTTCTCCCCAAACGCCCATATCACTCCCTTCGGGTAATTCGTCCAGCCGGCCGCCTTCTCCATTTTCAGATCCTCCACCGAAGACTCAATAATGCCGAGATGGCCGAAATTCATGGAGTAAAAACGCAGTTTCTTATCTTCCCGTTTTCTTGCCGCCCCATATGTACCGATTGTCAGCGCACAGGGAAATACATGCCCTCCGTTATAGTCCGTATGTTCCCCAATCATATTCACGCGCCCCGGCGCAAAGTAAACCTTTGCCCCTTCCGCGTCTCCGAATACCTCCGCAAACTTTGCCAAAACAACTTCTCGCATATTCTCTGCCATAACCCATCCCTTTCCGCCTGCATACTGTCAGGCATCACTTTAAATCTGCCGTTCCTTATATATCAAATTATAATATCCCACGCCTGAAATTCCATGCCGCATTGTTACAATAACCTGTCAAAATGTTATATTTTATGCCCCGTCTTATATCATGCCCTTATTCCCGCAGCTTTTCAATCTGACTGATAAATTCTTCCACCTGCTCCAAATGCTCCTTATTGCGCCGGCCTTCCCCTGTCTGCATCTCTTTCCGGTAGGCAGACGGCGACATCTTTTTCATCTGCCGGAATGCTTTTGTAAATACCAATGAATCCTGATATCCGCAGGAAATGGCAATGCTCTCAATAGGCAGGGAAGTCAGCTGAAGCAGTTCCGTTGCCTTAGTGATGCGGAACGTCATCAGAAACTGCTGTGGGGACATCCCTAACGAATTCTGAAATAAGGTATATAAATAACTCCGGTTGATGCATACATAATCCGCCACATCCGTGACTTTTATGGGATTGCAGTAATTCCCCTGTATAAATTCCACTGCCTTACGCACATAAGTATTGGCCTTATTGCCCTCGTTTTTTTCCGTCACAGCCACGTTTTCCGCAATGACGGATAAAAATAAAGACAGCTGCCCATTCCGTCTCAGGTCATTGGCAATGCCGAAAGTATTGTGTTCCATCATATCCCGCACCGCCTGATAAAGTTCCTCCGACCGCTCAGACCGAAAAACAGGATGAGAAATGGAAAGCCCTATGGAATTTATATATTCCTCCGCTTTCGTTCCGCTGAACCCCACCCACACATAAGTCCACGGTTCCTGCTCATCAGACTGATAAAAAGCCAGTTCCTCCGGGGCAATCAGAAAGCCATACCCTTCCTCCAAAGGGTAAGTCTTGCCTCCTATGGAAAACACACCTTTGCCGCTCAATATGTAATGTATAATATAGTGCGGCTTCAAAGCCGGCCCAAAGCTATGCAGCGGTTCCGTCTTGGAACAGCCGCAGCAGTTCACATATAAACTCCCTGATTTTTCTCCTGCAAATTCCAATTTGTACGCTTTTTCCATAATTCACTTACCTGCCCGTCCCTCCGCCTGCATCCGCACCGCTTTTTTTATATTATAGCACTCCCCGGATGCTTTTTCCAATTTCTTCACGCCGTAAACGAAAGTTAAGCAGCATCTTCCGCCCCCCTGCAATCAGCCGGCTGCATAGCACGGAAACCGCCACCGTTGCAGCCGCACTGAACGCAAACCGCAGCGCATATGCCGTTTCCAGATTATTTACCGACCACATAAAAATAAAGGTATGGGTAAGATAAATATATAAGGAATGCTTTCCCAAAAAAGCCAGTGACCTTCCCCTTATCCTGCACTTCGCCGCCAAAAGCAGGACGAGAAACGTCCATACTACAGTCGCTCCTATCTCCATCCGCAGCAGCTGCACCCTTTCCCCATGCGCGGCCACATAAGGATCCAGTCCCGAACGCACGGCAAATGCCATTCCTGCCAGCAATATCACCATCAGCAAAACACCCGCCCGGTCCATCCATTTCTTTATTATCTGCCCATATTCCGCCGCCACAACCCCTATGGCAAAGGCGGCATTGGACACAAACCAAAAGTCCTGTTTCCCGGCCTCATACAGTGTATAAGTAAAAACATATGTAAAAATGCAGAAAACAATGCATCTGGGACCCTTCCCGCCCATTATGGTATATACGGCGATAAATCCGATATAAAAAATAAACAGCACACACATATACCAATAGTCCTTGCCACTGGCCAAATCCCAAATATCCTGCCGGGAAGCAAACCCTCCCGACAGCAGTTCTATCACCCCGACCACAAGAAGATACGGTATATAAACATTTTTTATCCTTTTCCATATAAACTGCGGATGCATCCTTTCCTGCCCCAAGGAATGTACCATGGCATAACCGGAAAGCAGAAAAAAGATATCCACCCCATATACCCCTAATTTACTCAGCGCCAACCGGAAAACCTCCCAATTCCCCTCCGTCGGCATAAACCATGCCCACCATTCCGCATAGTGGGAAATTACCACCATCACTGCCGCAGCCCCGCGGAACCAATCCGTTTCCCTTTTATCCATAAGTCCCATAATCCTGCCCTCCATCGGCATCTCCCCCAAAACTACCTTATCATAACAACCCCTGACTGCCGATTCAAGGAACCTGCGTTTAAGGTTTTCTTAAGAATTCTTTAAGAGCCAAGGTGATGAGCGAAAAAGAACCCTCTGCATTTCAAAAAACCGGCATTCCTTTTTAAGGTTGACGGAGCTGCTGCGGTTACCATTATCATGTAGACTCTGATGTTTGCAAGTTCCCTTAAAGCAGCCATGCAGGCAAAGAACCGCAAATTCATTCCCGCGCCATTTTACCGTCAGACCTTGCACCTCCTTTCTTAAAGTGCTAGGATGGACAAAGGAACTATTTCCTAATAAATGATAACCATTCCTGACATGCAGTTCCGGAAAGGAGTATAAGCATACTATGAGTTATATCCAGCACAAAGCCGAGGAATCCCTTGAGGATTACCTTGAAACAATACTAATCCTAAGCAGACGCCTTTCTGCGGTACGCTCTATCGATGTGGCGACCGAACTAAATTTCTCCAAGCCAAGCGTAAGCGTCGCAGTGAAAAATCTGAAAAACCGCGGGTACATCACCGTTTCGGAGGAAGGTTATCTCCATCTGACAGAAGAAGGGCTAAAAATCGCAGAAAACGTCTACGAACGCCACACCCTGCTGACAGACTGGCTGGTTCATCTGGGCGTTGACCCCAAGGTGGCGGCGAGAGATGCCTGCAAAATGGAACATGACATTACGCCCGAAAGCTATGAAGCGATGAAAAAATGTATCCTGTCTATTTTAAGTCGTTCTCCAGAGCACTGATTATATAACGCATACTTTGTATTCCATACACCGTTTTGTATCACACGGCCACCCAATGGAAAAGCATCAGCGAAAGCTGACGGGTGCCCGGCGTGGGAATCACCCGATTGCACACAGGTGCCAAAAGAAAACATGCCGGCAGAGACTGACGGGTGCCCGCGCATAAGCAGCAGAGACGGTCATTTCCCTGCCCGATGCCTCACCTTCCCGGAGGGCATGCGCCGTTCCGGGCACAGCAGCCGCCTGTCGGACTGCAGCTACCCGCCGCACTACGACTGCCTGCCGGACTGTAGCTGCCTGCCACATTGCAGCCGTCTGCCGCACTGCTGCTGCCTGCCACACTATAGCTGCCTGCCACATTACAGCCGTCTGCCGCACTGCAACTGTCTGCCACACTATAGCTGCCTGCCGCACTGCAACTGTCTGCCACACTATAGCTGCCTGCCGCACTGCAACTGTCTGCCGCACTATAACTGCCTGCCACATTGTAGCCGCCTGCCAAACAGTAACTGCCTGCCGGGCAGCTTGCGCACCCACAGCTACAGGCCGATTTCCCCTTTCTCTTGCCGCGTACCATATTGACAATAACAGCTGCCGCCACGTTCATCAGAAGCACACTGATAATGATTGTCGCCATATTTTCCATAATCCATGTAAGCATCCATATCCTCCTGTCTCATTCATCTTTCATCAGGCAAGGAACCGGCATTCAGTTTCCCCCATTTGAGGTTTCCTGTTTACAGTCAGCCCCGGTGTCTCTTTATATGGCCTGAACAGCATATAAAGCAAGCCGCCGAGGATAACAATTGCAGCCAGCAATCCGATGACATTCACATTTCCTGTAAATGCCGAACCAATTTGGTAAACCATCAGTGCCACCGCATAAGCCAAGCCGCACTGATAGCCAATTGCAAACCATGTCCATTTTGCATTGTTCATCTCCCGTTTAATTGCTCCGATTGCGGCAAAGCAAGGCGCACACAAAAGATTAAACACAAGAAAGGAATACCCTGCAGCCATGCTGAAATTTGCCCCAATCTCAGACCATCCGCCGGGATAGAGAATCCCCATGGTGCCGACAATATTTTCCTTCGCCACAAGACCGGTGACAGAAGCCACTGCCGCCTGCCAGTTCCCCCATCCGAGCGGCAGGAAAATCCACGCAACCGCATTGCCGGCCGCTGCAAGGAGCGACTGATCCATTTCCTCCTCACCAAGCATCCGAAAACCTTCCGAAGCAAAGCCAAAATATGTCGTAAACCAAATGACAATGGTAGAAAGCAGGATAATCGTACCCGCCTTCTTGATAAAGGACCATCCGCGTTCCCACGTGGAGCGTAGCACATTGCCAGCCGCAGGCACACGGTAAGCCGGAAGTTCCATAACGAAAGGCGCCGGATTGCCGGAAAAGATTTTTGTCTTTTTTAACATAAGCCCGGAAATAATAATTGCTGCCAGACCAACGAAATAGGCACTTACTGCCACCCAAGCGGAACCGCCGAAAATCGCTCCGGCAACCATGGAGATAAACGGCATCTTTGCGCCGCAGGGAATAAAGGTAGTTGTCATAATCGTCATACGGCGGTCACGCTCGTTCTCAATCGTCCTCGATGCCATAATGCCCGGAATGCCGCAGCCGGTACCGATAAGCATCGGAATAAAAGACTTACCGGACAGTCCAAACTTGCGGAAAATACGGTCAAGCACAAATGCAATACGGGCCATGTAACCACACGCCTCCAGAACAGCAAGAAGCAAGAACAGAACAAGCATCTGCGGCACAAATCCAAGCACTGCACCCACGCCGGCTACAATGCCGTCGTTAATGAGCCCTGCAAGCCAATCTGCCGTGCCAATTGCCTCAAGCGCATCTCCCACAAGAACCGGAATGCCAGGTACCCATACCCCATAAGCTGCCGGGTCAGGCTCGTCTCCATATCGTTCCATCACCGCAGCCGCTTTTTCATAGTCCGCAAGGGATGCCGTCTCCACCGTCACTTCCAACGTTTCCTCATCCGCCACCGCATAAGGGAAATCTTCTTCCGGAACCGCACCGTTTTCTTCTGCATAAGCGTTATAACCATCCACGATCAGTGCTGCAGTTCCATATTCCTCTAAATCTTCTCCATAATAGGACGAACCAATGCCAAACAGATGAAAACCTTCACCGAACAGTCCATCATTTGCCCAGTCTGTGGCTGAAGTTCCCACTGTCACCATAGATATGTAATACACAAGAAACATTATTGCAGCAAAAATCGGAAGTCCCAAAAAACGGTTTGTCACAATTTTATCAATCTTATCAGAGTCGGTCAGTTTACCTGCCGATTTTTTCTTCAGGCATCCTTCGATAATGCGTCCAATATAAAGATACCGCTCATTGGCAATGATGGATTCCGCGTCGTTATCCATTTCCTCTTCCGCTGCCGTGATATCCGCTTCGATATGGGAAAGGACAGAATCACCCGGCTTTAGCTGCTCCAAAACCATGTCATCCCGTTCAAACAGCTTAATGGCATACCACCGCTTCCGTTGCTCCGGCAGTCCGTGTACCACCGCTTCCCCGATATGGGCAAGGGCATGCTCCACCGTCCCTGAAAAAGTATGTATAGGAACGCTCTTTCCGTTTCTTGCCGCATCGATGGCCGCCTCCGCTGCCTCCATGATACCATTTCCTTTTAGGGCGGAAATCTCCACCACCTTGCAACCCAAAGCCCTAGACAATTCTTCCGTGTTGATTTGATCGCCGTTTTTCTCCACCACATCCATCATATTAATAGCGGCAACGACAGGAATGCCAAGTTCCGTAAGCTGCGTGGTCAAATATAAGTTTCTCTCTAAGTTAGTACCGTCAATGATGTTCAGAATCGCATCGGGACGCTCACTAATCAAATAATTTCTTGCCACCACTTCCTCCAATGTATAGGGAGAAAGGGAATAAATACCGGGAAGGTCTGTGATAGTCACACCGTCACACTTCTTTAATTTTCCCTCTTTCTTCTCTACCGTTACTCCCGGCCAGTTTCCGACAAATTGGTTGGATCCTGTCAGGGCATTGAACAAAGTTGTTTTCCCGCAGTTCGGGTTACCCGCAAGAGCAATTCGCATATTCATAATTTTTCTTCTCCTTTCTAATTAGTCATACCTAACTTCAAATCCAAAAATAAAGGGGAAAGCCCCCTGCGCAGATATACTTTACGGCTTATGCATTTTCTACTTCAATCATCTCCGCATCTGCTTTCCTGATGGATAGTGCATAGCCACGGACGGTCACTTCAATCGGATCTCCTAAAGGTGCCGCCTTGCGAATCTGCACCTCCGCCCCCTTCGTCAGCCCCATATCCATAATCCGGTGCTTGACCGCTCCCTCTCCGTGGAGTTTCACAACCCGGACAGTATCGCCGACTTTCGATTCTTTCAGTGTTTTCATTTTTTCTTCCTCCTCACTTCTTATTATTTGGCTCAAATCATAATCTTCTGCGCCATCTCTTTGCTGACTGCGATACGGCAGCCCTTTACGTTCACGATAACATTGCCTCCAATGGCGTTTAACACTGTGACTGCCCCTCCTACAACAAAACCAAGATTCTCCAAATGTGTCTTTATCTCCTGCTTTCCCCCAATTTTCCTGATAATCTTTTCCTCTCCAACTTCTGCCAGTATAAGCGGCATCATGCATTCACCTTCTTTAAAATATGTGTTAGTATTTACTAACCCATTGCGCAATATAAGTTAGTTATTACTAACCACTTACCATGATATAGCAGATGAAACTTTTTGTCAATGACATTTTTATTGCTAATCAAAGTTTCATCATACCATCCAATATATTAGTCATCTCAAACTTGCTGTTTTGTGCAATATACCTACTGTTCCTTACCATGACAAGCGCACTGCGTCTCTGCTAGACAGCAATGTACTGCCAGTTAATCCAAATGCTAAAAAATTAAAATTCTTATTGACAAATATATTTTTTATATGTATAATAAGTCTTGTTGATATGGCAGTCAGACAAAAGAGAAACATTATTTATTTTGCGCGAGTGGCTCAGTTGGTGGAGCACGACCTTGCCAAGGTCGGGGTCGCGGGTTCGAGTCCCGTCTCGCGCTCTCTGGAACCCTTGATTTTACGGGGTTTCCGTGACATAGGTAATCATGAGGTAATCAAAAAGGTAATCAGACGTATGTTCGGTTATCTTTTTTATTTTGCCTGCAATTCCGGGATGCCGCTTACCAGATCGGACTTCCTCTCCATGCTCTTCCTGTTCCTGTGGTAATGGTTCTCCGTGCAGGAAATGTTCGTATGCCCCATCAGTTCCGTTATCAGGCGTTGGTCGATGTTGTTGTCCAGCAGTATGGTTCCATATGTCTTGCATGCCTTATGGGGGGATTTGGGGACGATTCCCAAGGTTTAGCACACCCTGACCATCCTGCGCCTGATGCTGCTGGTCTTAAGCCTTTCCCCGTTCTCGGTGAATACATATTCCCCAAACGGGTTTTGCAGCTTAATCTTCTCAGCGACCCAGGCATACCCATTCGGTATGATTGCCGTCCTTACCCCCGCCTCCGACTTCGGGAAGTCCTTCACCTCATATGCATAGTGCCCCTCTTCCAGAAGATACCTTGTTCCAGTCCGCCTTATTTTGAAAGTGGTTCCGGCAAAGTCCTCATGCTTAAGTGCCGC
>CAJTVK010000010.1:50746-51646 GCA_910579645.1 uncultured Lachnospiraceae bacterium
CAGTCCGCCTTATTTTGAAAGTGGTTCCGGCAAAGTCCTCATGCTTAAGTGCCGCCAGCTCCCCAACCCGTATGCCCGTCAGGAACATCAGCAGGATTCCAAGGTTCCTTATGTCCAGGTTCTCTTCCAGATACCCCATCATCCTCGGCATCTCATTCTCGTCAAAAACTTCCCGGCAGTCCTCTTTAATCACCTTTCTGAAATCAGTGTCGGATGTGTCTATTTCCTGCAGCAGTTCCTCAACATTGAAGCCAATCAGCTTCCTTTTCTTTGCCCGTTTCAGGAATCCCCTTGTCACGGTCTTTAAGTTTGAGAAAGCTTTTGCAGTAAGGTTATGTGCCGGTATCTGCTCTTCCAAGAATTCCTCAAACTCCCCCGGCTCTGTATCCTTAATCCTCTTCCGGTCAAAATTGGCATGGGCATAATGGCGGTTGAATATCTGCCTGTTCCTTAAATGGGTCGCATCAGAAATCTTCCTAAGTTCCAGCCGCCTGTCGTTCCATTCGTCAGACACTTCCCGGACAGTCGGATTTTCCGTTTCGGATCTCCAGCACTCAGCCACTTCTTTTTCCAGGTCTTCCTTCCGGTTTTTCTTAATCATTTTACGTTGGTTTTTATCCGGTAAGTAAGTCCGCCATTTCCCGTCCTTCCCCTGCCATATCTTATATGGATGTTTCTCCAGTAATTCTTTCCTTTTCATAGCTTCCATGCCATTCTGTACATCGCTTAAATTGATAATACCACTGTTTATTATGAACCGCAATATGTCATTCTCATTTGCACATTGCAGGTTATTCAGTTCCACTGTATTTTCTATGGTTATGTCACCTCTGTAAATAGATTTATATATGAAAGGCACCGCCGTCATGGCAATGCCCATTCCTTTATTCGTCAATATTC
>CAJTVK010000011.1 GCA_910579645.1 uncultured Lachnospiraceae bacterium
CACTCTCGGAGAAAAAGACAAGCAATATGAAAAGTTATTTCTTGACAGTTCCTTACGTCTGAGCCGGGATGCCCACCGCCCGCTTAAGGATTGCAACACTCGGCAGGAACGTAGCCCTGCGAAATCACTTCCTCTCTGGAACCGGCATAGACAGATTTATTCTCATCACTGATTCTGTTTCCGTTAGGACAATCCTCCGTGTGAAATTTATTGCTGTTTGTATTCAGGATATAATTCCCATGAGCCGTTTTCCGTAAAGCTTCTTCCGTCTCACAGTTTTCCCCTGTGGCATAGTCAATCACAATGCCTTGCTGCACATTATAAACGAACACACAAAATTGGCACCCATAGCCGTTATCTTCCACGGACCAGGCTTCCATCAATACTCCGCAGGCTACAAGGTCATTCTCGTCCTTATAGACAGGAGTTACACGATACAAAACATGATTGCGCGGGTTATCATCAATATAGTCCGCAACCGTATTTTCAAACGGAAGCATGCCGTTCACATTGAAATATCTTGTGCCTGTTATCAAATTCTTCTCGTTGTCGTTTTCTCCTGCCAGCTGATAGCCGATCAGATGACAACGGTTGTAAAGCCATTCGCCGTCATATTGGTTTTGGTGCCATCCGGAAGGGGTGACTGCTCCCAAGGATTCTTCCCTTTCTTCCGTAGGCATGAGTTCTTCACAGATATTGGCATACGCAACGCTGCACCGGCCTAATTCATCCAAATCGCTATAGTTCTCAAAAGCATCCGTTTTCCGCTTATCCTCTGCCGTAAAAAAGGGAATATCGTTATTTACCTCAATATACGGCGTTCCCCGGTACTCCGGAATCGAATCCAGCCAGTTTTGCGGCTCTGCCGCATCGGCCAGATAAGTTCCGGCTGCCTTCTCATCCCCCGCCGGTAAATCCAAAACATTCCGGTAAATGCCGCCTGCACAGAAAATAAAGAACAGCAGCGCCGGATATACAATCTTAGCTATTTTTTTCTTCACTCCGATTTCTCCTAACCGCATAAAAACTGTATTTTCAATTTTCCCTTCCCCGAAAAAAACTGCCTCCGTGCATATGCACTTCGGCAGTCTGTCATGTTCCTCAGCTGTTGAATACTCCTTTTAAGACATCCGCTGCTTTTGACACATTATCTATCGTCAGTTTTGCTTTCACGCCGTCAATAATCTTATTCACCACATCGTCCGGCAGGTCGATGCCCGTCACTTTTTCTATGGCTTTTACCGGCTCCTTTTCAAACATTTCCTTAATCTCAGGATTTTTTGAGATTTCCTCCAGAAGCTTGCTGATTTGTTCTTTCACATCCATTGTTTATCCCTCCATAATCTTTGTATATTGCCATTATATAACATCTTTCCATGAAGTTCAAGTACTGCGGCGGCGGAAGCATGTTGCCGGCCGCAGATTGAACAACAACCGTTTACCGTCAGTATTTTCTGGTATTCTGCAATTCCTGATACAATGCCTGATAATTGCGGTAACGCACTTGGCTGATTTTCCCTTCCTGCAGGGCATCCTTCACCCTGCAGCCCGGCTCATTCAGATGGGCACAGCCCGCAAACCTGCAATATTTCCCATATTCCTGAAATTCCGGGTAGAAGCCCTGCAGTTCCTCCTTCTCCATATGGAAAAGACCCAGAGAAGTGAACCCGGGGGTATCCACGATATAAGTATTTTCATGCAGCGCGATAATCTCCGAATGGCGCGTCGTATGCCTGCCCCTTGCAATCTTACGGCTGATGTCCCCCGTTTCCATCCCCGCCGACGGATTCAGGCAATTTATGAGGGAAGATTTCCCCACCCCGCTGGGGCCTGCCGCCACCGTGGTTTTCCCGGAAAGCAGCTTTCTCAGTTCCCCTATCCCTTCTCTTTCCTTTGCGCTGATGAACAGCACGCGGCAGCCGCAAGCCTCATAGGCCTGCCTCAGCCCGTCCCTTTCCTCCGGTGCCGCAAGATCCTGCTTGTTAAAGCAGACAATGCTTCCCAGCCCCTGCTGCTCCATCATAATAAGAAACCGGTCCAACAAGTTAAAATTGGGTTCCGGTTTCACTATTGCAAATATTATCAGTGCCTGATCGATATTCGCCACCGCCGGACGTATCAGCTCACTCCGCCGCGGAAGCAGTTCCGTTATGCTGCCTTTCTGCCCCTCTTCCTCCAATACTTCCAGAAGCACATCATCGCCTACCAAGGGCTTACGCTTTTCCTTCCGGAAAATTCCTTTTGCCTTGCATTCATAGACTTTTCCGTTCCCTTCTTCCGTATATACATAATAAAAACCGGCAATCCCTTTTATGATTTTTCCTCGCATAATCCCTGTACCTCATGCTTCCGGCGTAAACTGCAGTTCCCTTGCAACTGTCCTTTCCTCTTCGGAACCCTCCGTGGTCACGGTTTCTCCCGTCTCCGGGTTCGTATCCGTCACCGCATCCTTTTTGACCGTATAAGTGAAAGTAACGGTTCCCGAAGAAGACTGGATTCCGGTATAGTTGACCGAAATCGGAAAAGATGCCGTATTCGTATTCAGCAGCGACACACCGTCTGCCGTCACTATGCTGACTGCCACCTCCAGCCCGTTCCTATACTCCGGATCTTCCTCTGCCGAAGGCGGCTCTATGCTGCCGCTGAAACTGTACGTCGTCTGCTTCGGCCCTAAACTGACCCTCAGGTCTATCGTCGTCCCTTGATCTACGAAGGTGCCGACGGAATAACTCTGGTAGCAGACCAGCCCCGCCAATGCCTCATCGTCATTGTTGACTTCCGTCACGCTTGCCACCGACAGCCCCAGTTCCGTCAGCATGGCAATGGCATCCATCTCCGAAACACCGATGACATTCGGTATCTTAACCTTGTTTTCTTCCGGTCCCTGACTGATCCGCAGCGTAACGGTAGAGCCGCTGGGTGCCTTCGAACCGCCTTCCGGGCTTTGGCTTATGATATTGCCTTTGGGAACCTGCGCATCATAGCTCTCGGTCCGGTTTACCACAAAGCCCTTCTGCTCCAGATTGGAAACCCCTTCGGCAGTGGAGCTGCCTACCACATTAGGCACTTCAATGCCGCTGGCCCCCGCACTGACGGTGAGAATAATTTCCGTGTCTCCGTCCACCAACACACCGATGCCGATATTGCATTTCAGCACCAGCCCTGCCTCATATTCATCCGTCTCCTGATAAGTGACCTGTGGGTTCAGCCCCATCCCAAGAAGTTCCTGCCTTACCTCTTCCAGCTGTCTGCCCACCACTTCCGTCATCTTAACTTTTTCCGTCTCTTCTTCCTCTTCCGTCTCCTCTTCCGAGCTCTCCCCATTGCCAAACGGCACTATCCCTATGGTTTTTCCCACCAGAAACAGTACAATGCATCCTATTACCAACGCAGCCACTACCGCAAGTACCGTTGTGATCCTCTCCATCTTCGGGTCATAATCCCCGTCTTCCTCCAAGTCCTCCTCTGTTCCTTCGTCATATTCCTCTTCTATCCCTTCATCTTCATAAACCTCATAGGCCTCTTCCTCATACTCTTCCTCTTCATAGGCCTCTTCTTCGTACTCTTCCTCTTCCGGCTCCGGCCTCCTTGCCTTCCGCTGCACATCCTTTTTCAGCCGCAGAGCCTCGTCCATGGAGTCCCTCCTGTCGGACTGTTTCTTTATCTGAACCATATCCCTGTCCGTTATCATCCTCGTGGATGCCTCTTCGTCAGGGTTTACGATTTTCACGAAATCTTCATCCGGGCTGATCAGTGACTGCTTCAGATCCGCAATCAAATCCGCCATCGTCTGATATCTCCGGTCCGGACTTTTCTGACAGCATTTGAACACAATCTGCTCCACGCTGACGGGAATCTCCGAAATCAGTTCCCTCGGGGAAGGTATCGGCTCCTGAATATGCTTTATGGCAATTGCCACCGTAGTTTCCCCGTTGAAAGGCACCCTTCCTGTCAGCATTTCATACAAGGTAATGCCTAGGGAATAAATGTCGCTCTTCTCGTCGCTGTACCCTCCCCTAGCCTGCTCCGGGGAGGTATAATGCACGGAGCCCATCACATTCGACGTTATGGTATTGCTGGTGGCCGCTTTCGCAATTCCGAAATCCGTCACCTTTACCTTGCCTTCTTTTGAGATAATGATATTCTGGGGCTTTATGTCCCTATGGATAATATGGTTATTATGGGCGGACTCAATGCCCATGGAAATCTGTATCGCTATGCTGATGGCTTCCTTCACCGAAAGCCTGGCTTTCTTTTCAATATATTTCTTAAGGGTAATGCCTTCCACCAGCTCCATTACAATATAATAGATGCCGTTTTCTTCCCCTACATCATATACATTCACAATATTCGGATGCATCAGCCCTGCCGCCGCCTGCGCTTCCACACGGAACTTGGTGACGAAATTCGCATTTTCGGAAAACTCCTGTTTCAGTACCTTAATGGCCACATAACGGTTCAGCTTATGGCATTTCGCTTTATATACATCCGACATGCCACCGGTACCTATCTTTTCCAATATTTCATATCGGTCTCCAATTATCATTCCTATTTTAATCATTCCAATAACAATGCTCCTTTCAAAGTCTTCTCCCCGGTCCGTGCAATGCCGTCCCTTGGAAGAATCACTCCGGCTCCCCAAAAGTCATTTCCCGGCTTCCTTAAGAAAGTGCCGGTTCATTCCCTGCGGACACAAACGGTTCCATCAAAATCACGGCAATATTGTCCTTGCCGCCATTCAGGTTGGCCGCCCGCACCAATTCCTCCGCTTTCTCTTCCACGCTCCCCTGACTGGAAAGAATCATATGGATTTCCCTGTCTTCCAGCATATTTGTCAGTCCGTCGGAACACAGCAGGACTATGTCCCCCGGATGCAGTTCCACCTGAAAAAAGTCCACTTCCACCGTATCTTTCGCGCCGATTGCCCTTGTAATAATATTTTTATCCGGATGGCTCCTTGCCGCTTCCCTGTCAATGCCGCCAAGCCGTATCATTTCCTCCACCAGGGAATGATCCCTTGTAATCTGCTCAATCTTCCTGTCGTTCACTACATACAGCCTGCTGTCGCCCACATTTGCCACTTCCAGGTATTTATCCCCCAGGCAGGTCGCCGCCACCATCGTAGTTCCCATGCCGCTCAGCGCGGCCTCTTCCTTTGCCTTTTTCCGGATATGGTCATTGGCGGTCCTGATTGCCGCCCCTAAAATCCTCACCGGGCTTTTCTCAAAGGATCTTGCAATCTCCTCTTTCACTGTCTCCACCGCATACTTGGACGCATAATCCCCTGCATTATGCCCCCCCATGCCGTCGGCCACAATAAATATGTTCGGCAGGTTGCCCATTGGCTCATCCGATGCAAACACATAATCCTGATTCAATTTTCTCCTTTTTCCGATATCCGTAATGGAAAATGTCTTTAACACGTCCAAACCTCCAAGTTTGCCAAACCTATGGATGGCTGCTGCCTTTTTACGGCACTTTATCATATAAATGCACACTGCTCCGCTTCCTTCCATAATTATCCAGAGGCGGTCAGAACAAAATCAGCTATTCTAATACTTTGAATATTTTAGCACAAGGTCACGAAAAGGACAAGCCCGTATTATTCTGCGGAAATCAATTTGGGGTTTTATGCCAGCGCATAAATGCGCTTGCACACAAATGCGCATGCGCACAGATACGCTTGCGTACAGATACGCTTGCGTACAGATGCACTTGCGTACAGATGCGCTTGCGTACAGATGCGCTTGCGTACAGATGCGCTCATGCTCCGCAGCGTTCCTGTTAATATATTATGCCAATATATTCCCTAAATAGCCTTGCCTATACCGAAAGCATGCCTTAAAATTCATTTTACCGCTTGTTTTCCCCATACCTCTTCCGCAGCTGCCCGCATGCCCCGTCAATGTCTCTCCCCATTTCCCTTCTCACCGTAGCATTTATCCCGTATTTCTCCAGCATATTTTTAAATGCCGTCACGTTCTCTTTGGGACAAGGGCGAAGGTTTCGCTCTTTTATGGGATTGACCGGAATCAGGTTCACATGGCAGTTCAGCGGCCTGATCAGCTGTGCCAGCCTAACCGCATCCTGCGGCCTGTCATTCACTCCGCCTATCAGACTGTATTCAAATGTAATCCTGCGCCCCGTCTTTTCAAAATAATATGCGCAGGCTTCCATCAGTTCCTCCAGTCCGTAGCGGTTTGCAATCGGCATTAATTTTCTTCTTTTCTCGTCCGTAGCCGCATGCAGCGACAGGGCAAGGGTTATCTGCAGCCCCTCCTCCGCCAGTTCACGCATCCGGGGCACCAGCCCGCAAGTAGATACGGTAACGTTCCGCTGGCTGATATGCAGCCCGTTCCCGTCCGTAAGGAGACGGATAAATTTTACCGTATTTTCGTAATTGTCCATTGGTTCACCCATTCCCATGACGACTACGTTGGACACCCGCTCGCCGGTCAGCCTGGAAATGGCATAGACCTGCTCCAGCATCTCCGAAGGAAACAGCCCCCGCTCCAATCCGTCCAGTGTAGAGGCGCAGAACACACAGCCCATACGGCATCCTACTTGGGAAGAAACGCAGACGCTGTTTCCATGCTTATATTTCATCCACACGCTCTCCGCCGTCTTCCCGTCTGCCAGCTCGAACAAGAATTTCTTTGTCCCGTCCGTCGCCGACTCCTGCACGCGCACCGGCTTTAAACAGGCATAAAAATACCTTTCCCGGCATTTTTCCTGCAATGCTTTCGGTATATTCGTCATCTGCTCAAATCCTTCCGCCAGCTTTACATGCATCCATTCATAAATCTGCTTCGCCCGGAACGGCTTCTCCCCTAAGACAGCCATTTCCTCTTTCAGTTCCTCCAACGTCATTGACTTAATGTCTTTTTTCCCGTGATTCACTTTCCATACCTTCTTTTCTGAATTTTCTCAATCCGTCTGCTTTTCCGCATCTATCTGCTTTTTCCCAATCCTTCCGCTTTTCCGCATCTATCTGCTTTTTCCCAATCTTTCCGCTTTTCCGCATCTATCTGCTTTTCTCAATCCTTCCTCTTTTCCGCATCTATCTGCTTTTCCCAATCCTTCCGCTTTTCCGCATCTATCTGCTTTTCTCAAAACTGCTCTTTTCGGATTAATATGCTTTCTTATTTTCCCTGCTCTCTTCTTACAAACCTTGCAATAAAAAAACCGTCCGTCTCATGAATTCCCGGCAGGAGCTGCAGATATCCGTCCTTGGCCGTGGCTTTTTCCGGTACCTTTTCCAAAAATCCGTCTATGGATTCCGCCTCAAAAGGATGGTTTTCCAGAAACCACCGGCAAATTTCCTCGTTTTCTGCCCTATGTATCGTGCAGGTAGTATATATCAGCGCCCCGTTCGGCTTCACATAACGCCATGCCGCTTCCAACAGTTCCTTCTGCAGCCCGGGCAGTTCCCGCAGGCTCTCCGGCGTCACATGATACTTGATATCCCTCTTCTTTCCCAGTATCCCCAACCCGGAGCAGGGCAAATCCGCCAACACCACATCAGCCTTTTCCTGCAGCGACCGGTCGTATGCCCGCCCGTCAAAAACCTCCGTCTCCAAGTTTTTCAGGCCAAGCCGTTCCGCATTTTCCCGGATTAAGGCTGCCTTTTCCGCCGAAACATCCCTGCACAGCACCCGTCCCGTCCCTCTTAGCCGTTCTGCCGCATGCGTTCCTTTTCCTCCGGGCGCGGCACATATGTCCAACACGAAATCGCCCTGCCGTATCCCCGCACATTCCACTGCAAGCATGGAACTTACATCCTGCACGGTAAACAGCCCTTCCTCAAAACCCGGAACATGTCTCATCCCCTCTAAATGTGTCAGGCTATAGGCATAGTTCAGATAAGGATGAGGCTGCACCTCTACTCCCGCCTCCCGGATTCTCTGCAGGAGCATAGCCTTCTCCGTCCCTGCAGGCCCGCCGGATTCCGGCTCTGCTTCCCCTGTATCCTGTCTGAGCCTGACGGTCACCGGATGCACCGACAGCATGGCCTGCAGCATCCGTTCCGTCCGTTCCGGCCCGTATTCTCCAAGCCACATGGAAACCAAATAATCAGGCATGGAATAGGCCACCGACAGATAGGCCAAAGGTTCCTTCTCCCTATCCGGATAGATTTTTTCCAACCGCCCTTTCTCCCGGGCAATATTGCGCAGTACCCCGTTCACAAATCCTTTCAGCTGTCCGAACTTACGTTTTCCTGCCAGTTTCACCGCCTCGTTGCAGACTGCCGCATCCGGGATTCCGTCCATAAATAAAAGCTGATACACACTCATCCGCAGCAGACACCTTATCAGCGGCTTCATCTTTTTCACCGGTACCTTTGAATAATGATTCAGCACATAATCCAACTGAATCCCCCGCTCTACCGTTCCTTCCGTCACCCTCTTCAGAAATGCCTTCTCTTTCCCTTCCATATAATCATGCTTGTCCAATACATCCCGAATCAGCAGATTGCTGTATGTCCCTGCCGCTTCCATCTGAAGCAGCATATCCAAAATCAATTCGCGCACATTCATATTCAACCTCATTCCCGCGCTGCCTGCCGCACCGCCTGCTTACAATATATCTGTTTCTTCCATTTAATGACAATGCAGCTTTTTTTGATGACGAAAATCAGCAACCCCGCTGCAGGCAACGAAGCATCATACTTGCAACGCGGCAAAACAGCGGGGTAGGTGACCGGCAGCATGAGCCTGCGGTCATGAAACACCTTCTGCACCAGTTCCGGAATTAAAAATCAGACAGTTTGAATTGAGGGTAATATGTAAATCCAAATTCTTTCTCGAATTCGCTATCCCCTAAAATCGCATGACATTTCTCCAAAAACTCTTGGATATTCAAGTCGATTTTTTCTTCCGTCTCTATATCGTTTTCACTGTTGCCGTCATTTGCGGCATCCATATTTATATAGCTGACATGATTCTCTGCAAATCGGTGAATGATATCGGTTAATAAATCATTCCGGCCGGAATCCTCCAAACCTATGCGGAAACGCTTTTCTATTTTTTCCTCTTCCGTAAGACCCGGGGAATTATCAATCTCAAGAATCTTACCGGTAAACTCATCGGCCATGATGAATGCCGGTGTCTTAAGCGGATTGCTTATTTGATTCATTCCTTGGTATTTCTCCAAGCACATCTGTCTCCATTCCTCCCAGTTTCCCCCATATATCCCAAAAAGCTTATAGGACAATTTGCACCCTTTTACATGTTCCGATCCAATGGTAGCAGGCCCTCTCTCGCAAGCATAAAGCAAACGGTTTGCCATTTGATGACAGACCCCATCTCTTCCATACCTTATGCCGCAATTGTCCCTGCCGTAACTTTTGCCTTCCACACTATCATAATCCGTATATTCACCATTATCCCTGGCTGTATAAATTTTCCCTGTGGCAATAATCCGGGCAAGAACAGTGTTCCCGTCACTTACATCCATGTCATAATATTCCGGATCCGTCTTCAGCGGAAGGGTACCGTTGCAGCCGAAAAAGTAAGAGTAATCACCATCGGTATATGCCCCGGTGTGGGACAGCTTGGATATTTTCTGCACATTTTGAGAATACCAGTACAATTTTGAACTTTCTAACTCAATCGGAAGAATATAAAACTCCAGCGCGCTAAGATACTCCGAAAAAAGCTCGTCTTGCGTTTCGGCTGTTTTACCGGCAATACATCCAAGGCAATAGTTGTACGGAAAATCAACTATTATTTCACGTATATCCGTATAACCACCGGGATTATTGGAGAGTCCCACATACTTCCAGTTACTTGCCAACTTAAAAGATAAGTCGTAGATAAAACGATTACCTTTATAAGTTCCTACCATCGCTTTCAGTCCCACAATTCGTTCGCATGGAGAAAACGTAAATGATTTAAAATGCTCCCCTCCCATATTTCCATGTTTGTCCATTTCAACATCTTGCGGATAAACAACCTGTATATTGTCAATGGCATCCCCATAGCCAATTCTTATCTCCGAAGGGTACTTACAGCCTTCGCTCTGGTAATCGGGGAAATCATCAAACAAATGTGGCTCGGTCGGCATCGCATCTATTGACTCACCGCTCTTTTTAACCTTATCATTTTTAATAGGGATCGTATAAGCCCCAATGCAAGAAAGATATCCATCTGAAAAAGGATCGTCATTCGCTCTTGCCGTGCTTCCGTAAATACATGCCATTGCTGTTCCCGGCTCAAAGTCAATCTTTTTTTCCCTAAGATTAGTAACCATGGATGTTGATGAGTTAACTATAAACCGCTTGATTGATTTCGTAGTTCTGAAAGTCAGCCCAAAAAGAAAATGGTTTCCTTTATAGTCGCCCGTCTTAGCCTCTATGCCGATAATCCTTTCATCCGGTTCCAGATTTAAAGATTTGTTCTGCCCGCCGCCTTGGGCATGGCCATGCTTTTCAAGAGTAATTCCGCCGGGATATGCCAACTGTATATTATCAATTGCATCCCCGTAACTGATATAGATTTTACACGGAAATTGGCATTGATATCTAAGATAATCTCCGCTGTCATCAAAACTCATGGGATTGATGGGATTCGCATTAATGCTATCAGATTTCGTCATAAGTCACCTCCGAATATGAATGCAACAGCCCCACTGCAAGCAACGGGGCATTGACCCCCGCGGCGGCAGCCGAATATCCGCACAAGTGCGGCTGCTCGGCTCGCTGCCGCGGAAATAAATGAATAGGAAAAGATAATATGCGGCTTCCGCATTCAGTCGTCGCTCCGCCTGCCTCCGAACAGAAGCGCCAGCCGCAGCAGCTGCAGGATTGACGAGGCCGCCCCCGCCACATAAGTAAGTGCGGCTGCCGCAAGCACCTTCCTACAGTACCCGGTCTCCTGCCCGCCGGTGATGCCGCAGTCCTGCAGCATCACTAACGCCCTGGAAGATGCATTGAACTCCACCGGCAGCGTCACAACCTGAAACAGCACCGCCAGGGCAAACACCCATATTCCCACCTTTACCAGTGTGCCGTTCATGCCAAGCAGCACCCCGAGAAGAATCAGCGGAATCCCCAGCCTGGAACCGATATTCGCTGCCGGCACCAGCGCGCTCCTCAGTTTTAACGGCGCATAGCCTTTCTGATGCTGCACCGCATGTCCGCATTCATGGGCAGCCACCCCCACGGCCGCCACGGAAGCCGCGCCGTAGGTGCTGTCCGACAGCCGCAGCACTTTATTTTTCGGGTCATAATGGTCTGTCAGCTCCCCCCTTACTTTCTCTATCCGCACATCATGAATCCCGGCATAATTCAGGATGCGTGCCGCAGCCTGCGCACCGGTCATGCCGCTCATGCATCTGACTTTTGCATATTTACTGTATGTGCCGTTCAGCTTCACGCTGGCAGCCATGCACAGAACCGCCCCAATCAGAACCAGCACATAAGTGGGATCAAAATAATAACCTAAAAATCCAGACACTCCTTTTCCCTCCTAACTGTCCAATACTTCCCCTTCCGCCAGCGGGCAGCCCAGCAGAAACTCCTTGACGGGCAGCCGTTTCTTCCCTTCCAGCTGCACCTGCAGCACTTTCAGCAGCCCGTTTCCCGTCCGCACATAAAAAGCCTCTTTTGTCACTTTCTCTATGCGGCCTGTCCTTTCCTCATTCTCCGCAGGCCTGCAGGCTTTTGCCTGTCCGCCGTCCTCCGGCCTTCCATGCAGGCCGTCATCTTCCTGCACCGGCTCGCACTCCCATATCTTCAAAGTCTTTCCACGGTAATAAGTATATGCACTGGGCCAGGGATTTAACCCCCGCACCAGACGTTCCAAGGAAACCGCATCCCTGCTCCAGTCTATCCGCCCAAGGGATTTCTTCATCAGGGAAAAATAAGTGGCTTCTTCCTCGTTCTGCTTCTCCGGTTTCAGTTCCCCCCGTTCTATCTTCGGCAATGCATCCACAATCAGCTTTGCGCCCGCCTCACACAGCTTGTCATGCAGGCTTGCGCCGGTTTCTTTCGCCTCCAAAGGCACGGTGCATTTCATCAGCATATCCCCGGTATCCAAGCCCCTGTCCATCTGCATGACGGTAATCCCCGTTTCCTTTTCCCCGTTCAGGATGACCCATTGAATCGGTGACGCGCCGCGGTATTTCGGCAGAAGGGAAGCATGGATATTGATGCATCCGTATTTGGGCATCGTCAGTATCTCTTCCGAAAGCAGCTGCCCGAAAGCAGCTACCACGAAAATATCCGCCTCATATCCCCGGAGAATTTCCACCGCCTCCGGCTCCTTGATTTTCACCGGCTGAAAAACCGGAATCCCGTATTTCAGCGCACATTGCTTCACAGGCGGCAGCTGCACCCCCTTGCCCCTGCCCTTCGGCTTATCCGGCTGGGTGACTGCGGCAGCGACCTGATGTCCCGCCTGCACAATCGCCTCCAATGCTCCCACCGCAAAATCCGGCGTTCCCATAAAAACTATTCTCATGCCCTGACCTCCTATTCCAAGCGGTATCCGCCCTTCCGGCTCTCCGCCGCCCTCCCGCTGCCTGACAGCCTAACCAGCCCGTGAGTGCCGATGCCGTCCGTCCTTCCGAACGTCTTCCGTCATTCCTCTTCTTCCACATCCTCCGAATTCATCAAGGCTCCTTCTACTTTTTCCACATAAAGATGCCCGTCCAGATGATCCAGTTCATGGCAGATGGCACGCGCCAGCAATTCCGTCGCTTCTATTTCATACTGTTCCATCTTTTCATTATAAGCAATTGCTTTCACATAATTCGGCCTGGTGACCACTCCCGTCTTCCCGGGTACGCTTAAGCACGCTTCATAGCCGGTCTGTTCCCCGCTCTGCTCCACAATCTTCGGATTCACCATTACATAGGGATCTTCCCCGGTCACGTCAATTACCACAATACGTTTTAAAATTCCCACCTGTGGCGCCGCCAGCCCCACGCCGGAAGCGTCATACATAGTATCCAGCATATCGTCAATCAGTTCACTGACGCGGGGAGTTATCTCCTTGACCTCCTTGCACTTTTTATTTAACACATCCTCTCCCATTTCTCTTACGTTGCGAATTGCCATCGTTCTCCGTTCCTTTCCTGATTGTTTTATTTCTTGATAATTCTATTTCTTGATGATTCTATTTCTTGATGATTCTATTTCTTGATGATTCTATTTCTTGACTGTTTTATTTCTTGACTGTTTTATTTCTTGATTGTCTTATTTCTTGACTGTTTTATTCAGTATGCTCTGATCGGGTCAAAATCAAACTGTATGCTTTCCTTTTTTATTTCCTTCCGCTCTTCTTTCCCCTCCCAGAATTCTTCGATATCATTCTTTACCTCTACCAGTCTACCATATTTTTCATGTTTTATATACAGTATAAAACGATAAATATCATTAATTTTCCCCACCGAGGCGGGTGCCGGCCCGATCACATGCAGACGGTTCCCTTGCACCACGCTTTCCCGAGCCTGCTTCCCCGCTCCGCCATGCTCCGGGCCAAGCCTTCCTCCCTCGGCCTGCGCCATGCCGCGCACCAGCCCGCCGATTTCCTCCGCCAGCGACTTCCCTTCCTCTTCTTTCAGGGAAGTCACCAAAACTGCCAGCATATGAGCCGCCGGCGGATAAGCCAGCATTTCCCGGTACAGAATTTCCTCTTCATAAAAACCTTTGTAATCCTGCTTTGCCGCATAAACAATGCTGTAATGCTCCGGATCGTAAGTCTGTATCACCACTTCCCCGGCTTTGCCGCCCCGGCCCGCCCGCCCGGCGGCCTGCGTCAGCAGCTGAAAGGTACGCTCCCCCGCCCGGTAGTCGTTCACATGCAGCGACAGATCCGCCGCAAGTATGCCCACCAATGTCACATTGGGAAAATCATGCCCTTTCACAATCATCTGCGTGCCCACCAAGATATCCGCTTCCCCGTTGGCAAAGGCACTCAGTATTTCCTCGTAGCTTTCTTTTGTCCGCGTCGTGTCCGCATCCATCCGCAGCACCCGCGCCCCGGGAAATTCCTTTCCGATGGCTTCCTCAATCTGCTGTGTCCCGGCACGGAAGCCAAGGATATATTTGGAACCGCAGGAAGGACAGATTTTTACTGCCGGCTGCTCATAGCCGCAATAATGGCAGACCAGCTTCCCGTTTTTATGCTCGGAAAGGGAAACATCGCAATGCGGGCATTTCATCACATGCCCGCATGACCGGCAGGAAACAAACCCCGCATACCCTCTCCGGTTTAAGAACAGTATGCTCTGCTCCCCCTTCCTTAGACGGTCTTCCACCAGCCCATGCAGCTTCCGGCTGAAAATCGAGCGGTTCCCTGCCTTCAGTTCCTGCCGTAAATCCACCGTATAAACCGCCGGAAGTTCCCCGCCGGCCTGCCGTCCCGTCAGTTCATAAAGCTTATACCGCCCGTTTTTCGCCCGGTAATAGGCTTCCAGAGAAGGCGTGGCCGACCCCAGCACCACAAGGGCATTTTCCATGGAAGCAATTTTTTCCGCCGTCTCCCTGGCATGATATTTAGGCATAGTCTCGCTTTTGTATGTATTTTCATGCTCTTCGTCTATAATAATCAGCCCCAAGCGGGGAAAAGG
Source organism: uncultured Lachnospiraceae bacterium (assembly GCA_910579645.1). Lineage (GTDB taxonomy): Bacteria > Bacillota > Clostridia > Lachnospirales > Lachnospiraceae > Kineothrix. The sequence goes on from CAJTVK010000011.1 coordinate 14,575, forward strand.
GGTAAACAGCGCGGAACGGGGCCCGATGATCACATGGATATCCCCTGCTTTTGCCCGTTCCCACTGGTCATACTTCTCTCCCGCGGAAAGAGTGGAATTCATGACGGACACCCGGTCGCCGAAACGCATATAGAACCGGAGCAAAGTCTGATAGGTCAGGGCAATTTCCGGTATCAGCACGATTGCCTGCCTTCCCCGCTTTATGATTTCCTCGATCAGCGCCAGATAAACCTCGGTCTTCCCGCTGCCCGTAATCCCGTGGATGAGGCAGGTCTTCCGTTCCCCTCTGTCAAAATCCGCTAAGATGGCCGTCGCCGTTTCGTATTGCTCGTCACTTAAGATTTTCCGTTTCCGGTAGTTCTCCGCCCGGGCATCGGAAGAATCTCCGGATATCCTCACCGGATTGCGGTATCCCTGTTCTGCCGAAACCGCAATTGCCCCCTGCCGCTCCAGAGCCTTTACCGTCTGGGCGGAAACATGGAGTTTACCCGTAACCAATGACATAGGCAGTTCATATACCTGCATCAGTTCGTAAAGCAGCCTTGCCTTTCCGGTATAATGCTTTTTTTCGCACTCTTCCAGCAGCTTCACCGCCTCTTCACGGGAAAGCAGGAGACGGCAAGTTCTTTTTTCCGGATTCTTTATCTTCCGTTTCACCGGAAGCACGGTTTTCAATGCCATTATCATCGTGGAGCCGTATTGTTCTTTCATCCATGCCGCCAGCCGGATATAACGGTCCTGCGCCGGAAGGCTCTTTTCCTCCAGAGCGGCAATCGGCTTCAGCTTCTCCGGCGCATATTCCGCCCTGTCCGTCAGGCCGATGCAGTAGCCTTTCCTCAGACGGTTACCTGCCCCGAAAGGCACCGACACACAGCTTCCCGGCTTCACCCTGCCCCGCAGTTCCCCGGGCACTACATATTGAAACATACGGTCCACCTTTTCGTGGGATATGTCAATTATGATGTTTGCATATTTTCCTTCCATCCGCGCTCCTTTAAGATATCCCGGATCAAATCCCTTTCATCCATCGGGTATTTCACGCCCTTTATCTCCTGATAATCCTCATGCCCCTTCCCGGCAAGGACAATGATATCCCCCGGCTCCCCATGCCCGATGGCATAGGCAATGGCTTCCTTACGGTCGCAGATTTCCACATATCTGCCCGCTGTCCTGCCGATGCCGGTCTTGATATCTTCTATAATGGCCTGCGGCTCCTCAAACCTGGGGTTATCCGAGGTAATGATAGTCAGGTCCGCCAGTTTTCCGCTGACTTCCCCCATTTCATACCTTCTCATCCTGGACCGGTTCCCCCCGCAGCCAAACAGGCAGACCAGACGGTGCGGTTCGTATTCCCGCAGCGTGCTAAGCAGGCTTTCCAGACTCATGGCATTGTGGGCATAATCAATCATCAGCGTAAACGTATCGGACACTTTTACTGTTTCAATCCGGCCTTTCACCCTGGCTTCCAATAACGCTTTGCGTATAGTCTCCTCTCCCACGCCGAAATGACGGCATATGGCAATGGCCGTCAGCGCATTGTATACGCTGAACCTGCCCGGAGTGGCCACCTCCGCCTCAAAGTCCATCAGCCCCTTTACATGGAAATTCACGCCCAGCTCGCCGGGCTTCTTTATCAGTTCCGGCCGCTCCGCACGCAAATCCGCCTCCGGCGAAAATCCGTAAGTTTCCAGTTCGCATGTATGCCCTTTTGCCACCTGCTGCCAATGGGCATCGTCCCGGTTCATAATGCCGACCCTGCACTGACGGAACAGAAGCCCCTTGCAGGCCAGATATTCTTCAAAGTCCGCATGTTCGTTAGGGCCGATATGATCCGGCTCAATATTGGTAAAAATACCGTAATCAAATACAAATCCCTGAGAGCGGTGAAGCATCAGCCCTTGGGAAGAAACTTCCATCACTGCCGCATCACATCCGGCATCTGCCATCTGCCGCAGGTATTCCTGCAAAAGATAAGATTCCGGCGTAGTATTGACCGCATGCATCCTCTTTTCCCCGATAATCACCTCTATGGTCCCGATCAGCCCTACCTTATGTCCCGCCTGTTCCAGAATGGATTTCACCATATAAGTGGTGGTAGTCTTGCCCTTGGTACCGGTTATGCCAATGGTCTTCAGTTCCTCTGCCGGATGGCCAAACCATGCCGCCGCAATAAAAGCCATGGCATAACGGGTATCCGCCACCCGGATGACCGTCGTCCCGCTGCCCTCCCCTACGGCCACATCCTTCTCCGTCACCAATACTTTTGCGCCCTTCCGCACCGCATCCGCGGCAAAATCATGTCCGTCTGCGTTCGCCCCCGCTATACAGATAAAAAGACAGCCTTCCGCCACCTTCCTTGAATCGTAGACTACCGCATTTACCTGAACATCCGCCGTCCCTGCCACACATCTGTACTCAATCTGCCCTAACAATTCCCTTAACGCCTTCATATTTCCCTGCTTTCCCTGTCCCGGATACCTTTGAAATTGCTCTCTGCAAATCAAAGACCTGGCACGGCCCACAAACCATGCAAGACAGGACTCCGAATGGAAAGAAGCTTTTTCTGACATATTCCGGATTGCTTATATTTTATCCAGAATACCACGGAACCGGATTTTTTTCAAATTATAATGTTTATATCTTTTTTATTATTTTTAAAGATTTTGAACACATATTTTTCACATTTTAAGGTTATAGTAATACCAAGATAGTTGAAAAACTCACTATCTCCCCCCTCATAAGAAATGCGAAAGGTCCGGTTTATCCGGACTTTTTGCATTTATCCCCGTTTTTCTATCTGTATCTTTTCCAGCAGTTCCTCCGCCAGTTCCAAAGAAATATCCCCGCTTTCCAAAGATGCCGCATTGGCGGCGGAAATCGCTGCCGCCCGCTTTAACGCGGTCCGCTCATCTTCTCCCTTCCGGACGGATATGGCATAAGAGGCCACCACGCTGTCACCGCACCCTACGGTATTGACTACCTTTACCGACGGGCTTTTTGCCCAAAACGTGCCTTCCGCCGACACGGACAGAAGGCCTTTCTTCCCAAGGGAGACCAGCACGTGGCTGATTCCTTTTTCCCTTAACCGCCGCGCCGCTTCCTCCACTTCCCCTATATCTTTCAGTTTATGCCCTACCACATATTCTAATTCCTTCTGGTTGGGTTTTATCATATAAGGCGCTGCCTCTATTCCATGCAAAAGTGCTTCCCCGCTGGTATCCAATATGCATCGGCTGCCCGCCTCATTCCCTATCCCGATAAGAATCCGGTAAATATCGGCCGGAATGCCTTTGGCCACGCTGCCCGACATCACAATCAGCGAACACTTCCCTGCCGCAGCCCGATAGTCATCCAGAAAACGGCCCAGTTCCTCTGCCGACACCACCGGCCCCGGTTCCAATATTTCCGTCACATAGCCGTCCTCCGCAATGACATTGATGCTGCTCCTGGTCTCCCCCGCCACTTTCGTGAACCGGCACTCCGCATGGATTTCCTGCATACATCTTTCTATAAACTGCCCGGTATAGCCGCCCAGAAAACCCGCCGTCATCACGCCATAGCCATACTGACGCAATATCTTGGCTACATTGATTCCCTTGCCGCCCGCCACATTATGTACCGTCCGCATCCGGTTCACCTGCCCGAGCATCAGGCTGCCTGCGGTATATGTCTTGTCCACCGCAGGATTCAAAGTCACCGTTAAAATCATATCTCTGCCCCTCTCCCTTTCCCGCAGGTACTCTCTTTTAGCGGGAAAGCATGCCGTTATTTCTTTTCAGTATAAAAAACATGAGGGATAAAGTCAACACACTGTTACTTTCCGCAACGGAAATCAATTTTTTTGTGGGAGATGACTGAGCAGCCGCCAAGCCCCGGAAGTTTACAGACAGCCGGCACCCTGCGACAGGAAAGCCGGCCTGCACACAGCCGGATGAATGACCGCTATAGTATAATCGTTCATTGCAAGCAGGAAAGGGGCGGATTCAACAATTTCGGCCGCTTCTTTAGCCTGTTTCTCTCCGGGCGATATGCGGCAGACCTCAAATTCGAGTTTATCGGAATTCGCGCTATTCCGTTTATTTGATACCATTTCCGGGTAAAAGAGCATCGTTTCTGCGTCTAAGAAGGCGACACAAAGCATACCTTTATAAAATACGCCCTCCGGCACGTCAAAGCTTTCCGTTTCTCCGGTTTTTGTATCTATCCGATCCATCTTTGCTTTTCCTTCTTCTTGGTAAAAAACTGCCAGATAGTGGCTGATCCCCGCTTCCGTCCAACGGAATCCGTTTGTGCTTCCTGTCCATTCTTTTTGGTACAGAGTTTCTCCGTCCAATGATTTTAAGACAATTCCCGTGGCATCTCCGTATTCCGTCCCTGTCTGAAAGACGTAGCTATTTCCGTCCGGCGAATATTCCGCCTCTATCGGACCGGAAAACGTAAAGCCTGTCTCCCCGCACATGCAGTCCCCTTCCTCCGGAATTATCTCATAGGGAGTAAAAACAGCCGGTTCCAACAGCTTGGCGTTCTTTTTCTTAAGGTCGTACTCATAAAGCCCTTTATCGGTGCAGGCCAGCATCTTTGAAGCATCTGCCGTCACATCACATTTATTTTTATCTTCTATCCAAGGGGAAAAAAGATATTGCTCCCCCATCAGCTCCCTTATGTCACAAATCGGAACGGAACTCCGGAAATCTTTGTCAAGACAGCAGAGCACCCCGTCTGTCTCATATATGTAACCTGCTTCCGTAAGCTTTGGCCGGATCATTCTCTGCTCCAGAACCTCGGGGCTTCCCGCAGGCGGCTTCTCTTCCCATATCCGGGAATCCTGTCTGTATACTTCCCGGAACTTAAGATCGGGAGTCCCCGCCAGATAGAAAATCTTCTGCTGCAGTTTTTCTTCCGGAAAATAGCAGTCGCAGGAAAGCAGCAAGGTATGCTTATCAATAAGTATGACATCCATAAACCAACGGTAACTCAGTTCGCCTGCATTTCCGTCTAATTCTGCTTCCGGTTTTTCCGGCATTACCCGTTCCAAATAGGCTTCCGTATTTGCTCCCGCCGTCTCCTGCCCTGACGGCATGCCTGAACTGCGGAAATCTGTCTCTTTCCCCTCTTGGTCTTCTGACCCGCTGCCGCAAGCGGCATTCATCCATAGGCAAAACAGAAAAATACCGGCAATAACAGCAGCAACGGAAATTTTTTTCTTTCTCATGCTCCACCCCTCCGTTTCTCGGTTTCCATGTTGAGTATCTTTCCCGGCATCAAATCCTGCCAAGAATGCCTTTCCATATATTCAGCATGTTCCCCCTCCCCCGTCCGGCATTCCCTTATCCTCTCGAAACCGCTTCGGAGTAGTGCCTGTAATCCGCCGGAATGCATATATAAACGAACTTTGGGAGGAAAAGCCCAAGGATACCGAAATATCCAAATAAGACAAGCCCGAATATTTCAGCAGGTTCTGCGCCGTGTCAATCTTTGCATTCAGGACAAAAGCCTTCAGATGCACGCCGGTTTCGGAATAGAACAGCTTTGATAAATAAGACGGATGCAGACCACAGTATGCGGCAAGTGCATTCACTGTCAAATCCGCTCCGAGATGCTCATAAATATAGTCAATGCACTTCCTCACATGAAGGGAAATCACATGCTGCTTCCTGATTTCCTGCATTCGTTCCGTAAAATCCTCCTGCATTTCCTGCATTAATTCAAGAAGAGCCTCATATTCCCTACATCTGTCGGCCTTACGGATATAAATATCTGCCAGTGTATATGCTTCATCCTGTCCCATGCCGTTTTGCACACAGGCCGCTGCAATTGCAGAAGCATTTATGGCCAAATGATACTGAACATTCCTCACCGGATTTTCGGAAAGCTGCCTCGACAGCCGACCGGCGGTTTCATGAAGCCTCCGCCTGACCGCCTCCATATCGCCGCTGCATATATCCGAATACTGCTTCATTTCCTCATGGACAGGCTGTCTTTGAATACCGTTTGTTTTCTGCATAAACAGGCAGTCATTCAGTTCTTTTCTGACTTTCATCCCATCACCGTACCATTCTGCGTTATTGTTCCGGTTTCTACTATATCAGATTTTCGATATGAAAACAAGAAATCAGATATAAAGTCTTCCGCCCCCCGTTTTATAATCATGTTACTGCTCACAATGTCAACGTCATAAAATTAAGCCGCGGCTTTGCGGAAAACATTTACGGCATGCAATAACTTATAAGCAGTCAAAAACCCCGCTGCAAGCAACGGGCGGTGCGGCTGTTTGGCTCGCTGCTCACGGAAAAAGGCAAAAAGGAAATCATGTTATGGCAAAAATAAACAATCTGACGGAAGGAAAAGTAAGCACTGTTCTCTTAAGCTTCTTTTTCCCTATGCTCCTGACCAATCTTCTTCAGCAGCTTTACGCTTTTGCGGATACCGCAATAATCGGAAAAGGAATCGGCGACAACGCGCTGGCGGCCGTAGGCAATATGTCCGCTCTGACGCTGCTCATCATCGGATTTTCGCAAGGCATAACCAATGGTTTTTCCGTTATTATTGCCCAGAATTTCGGCAGCGGCGATAGTTCCGAACTGCGCAGATCCATCGCCATGTCCATAAAAATCTCCGCTGTGCTGTCTCTGATTATGACAATATGCAGCATTATTTCCCTGAAAAGCATATTGCTCATCATGCAGACGAACCATGCAATCCTTGGGGAAGGCCTAAGATACGGTTCCGTTCTTTTCGGCGGGCTGACCGCAACTATGGCATATAATCTCTGTTCCTGCATACTGAGAGCGCTCGGCGACAGCAAAACGCCGTTTCTGGCGATTACGGCTTCATCCGTCCTGAATATCCTGCTTGACTGTCTGTTCATTTTCGTACTGAAAACTGGTGTGAGCGGCGCGGCAGCGGCTACCGTTTTCTCACAGATTATTTCTGTTATCATTTGTATGATCCGTCTGCGGAAAACAGAGAGCATACGGCTTATCCGTACGGATTTCAACGGCGGATGCCGGTTATCGCTTACACTCCTGAAAAACGGCATCCCCATGGCCTGCATGAATTCCGTTACCGCCGTCGGCTGTATGATTGTGCAGTCCCGGGTGAATGCCCTCGGCGTTGTATACACCTCCGCATATTCTGCCGGCAATAAATATGTCAGCCTTTTCATGCTGCCGGCGGTAACGGCAGGCTTCGCGGTTTCCGCATTCACCAGCCAAAATTACGGAGCCAGAAAATATCACCGCATAAAAGCCGGAATCCGCGTGGGTCTGATCATAGGAGTTGTGTCATATCTGATACTTGGCGGCGTTATGCTGCTGATTCCGGAAACACTTGCAAGCCTGATGCTGAACGGCCGGGAATCCATTCGGCTGACGGCAGCCTTTCTGCGAATCTGCGGCAGTCAGTTTTTCACGCTGAACTTTCTGTTCGTTTACCGGAGCGGGGTGCAGGGAATGGGGAAACCATTTATTCCGATGTGCTCGGGACTTTTGGAAATGGCTCTGCGGATTGGCGTAATTGCGATATTTCTTCCGCAGGCCGGATTTTCCGCCACGGCTTATGCGGAAACGGCCGCTTGGTCCGGCGCCCTTATCATGAACATGATTGCCTGTCATTGCATAATAAAACACAATGTCATTGACAATTCCTTAAGCCACAGCCTGCGTCAGGAATGATGTTTTTATCCGCACACGCTTCGCTCTACGTCAAACGCAGCGATACTGCTTATCCTGATTCCAAAAGAGCAAATGCCCGGCGGCGGCATTGTTTGCCGCCGCCGGGCCAAACGCAAGGATTAATGCCACGCAATACCGTTCCTCACGGCCAGTTTCTCACGCACGGCCACGCCTGCGGCAAACAATGCCGCCGCTGCCAAAAGCCAGTACATCCATGTTCCGTACTCTCCCTTCATCATTTGAAACAAGGCAAAATTTCCCAAATATTTTCCTCCGCCTATATTCACCGTAAAGTAAATCACGGCAAGCATATATCCGATCACCGCCTGATTCGTCACTGCCGATACAAAAAAGCCAATGCTTCCCAAAAAGAGAATCTCACAGCATGCCCCCCGGAACAGAGGAAACGCCTCAAACTCCCCTCCCCCGTTTACCATCATCCCCAAAAACAAAGCGATGACGGAAAGACAGCACACCAACGCCAGAAGGAAGCGGGGAAGGTAAACCTTCCACATCGGCATCCCCTTGCTTCTCTCCAGTTCCCAGATATCCTTATCCTGCTCCGGCATGAAAAGCGGGGTAAACAGAAGGATTCCCGCAAATGCCACATACATTTCCATCGCCTTTGCTGCCTGAAAGGCTTCCAAACCTTTAAAGCTTACAAACCCGCCCGAACATGCAGCAAACAGCACGGTCAGCAAAAGATGAGGATAATATTGCCTTTTCACGAAACTGACGGTCAGCTTTGCATATTTTTCCATAGGCAGCTTCCCCCCTTTCTCCGTTTTCTCCCATAAACCAGCACGGTCAGAATTACGCACACTGCCGCCAGCAGGCAGTAAAAACCTTTGTTAAGCAGCAGTTCCTTTTCCAAAGAAGCAAAATACATGCTCTGCCCAAGGTCATTCCACCTGGTAATCAGCCGCAGGCCGAAGTCCCCCACCAGCGTGTCCGACGCAAAAAGGCTCCCTATTCCCCAAGCGGTCTGCACAAATACCGCCGCAATGGTATCCGTAAGTTCCGTAAGCAGGAAAGCCAACGCCAGCACAATCATAATCTCCGGCAGAAGCCATAGGCAGGGAACTTTCAGAAATGCCAGAATATCTCCCTGTATGCCGAAAGTCTGCGCTTTATAATAATAGGGCTGCTGCAGCAGGAATGCCGTTGCAATCACCGGTATGGCGATCATGACCAGATTGGCAAGATATCGGCTTCCGATAATCAGCACGCCGGAGGCCGGCTTTGAAAAAATAACCTGCTGCACCTTCGCCCTCCTGTCCCGGAGCACCCTGGATACGCCTACAAAAATAGGCAGAATGGCCAGCACGATTCCCGCATAATCACAGAACAGACGCATATAAGCCCGCGTAAGGCCGTCCCGGCTGCACAGGGCGTCAAATTCTTCTTTTGCCTGTTCATAGGTCATAGGCACATAGATTCCGTTCTCATACTCTGCCTGCTCATAAGAAGATCCCTTCCCTACAAGCCGGCAGATTTCTTCCATCGCACTTTGAAATTCCCCGTAAGTAAAGCCCTCTTTTACAGGCACCTTATAATCTGCCGCTGCCGCCATGGCTTCTTCCGTGCTGACTTGATCGTACTGCCGGAAGTGCCGATCCATTTCCTCCTCCAATGTTTCAAAGCTTTTTCCCGTACAGCGTTCCAAAATCTCCTCTGCCTGCTTTTTTTCACTGTCCGTAAGCGTAACCCCTTTATAAAAGCCAAGGGGATAAGTGGCAAAAGAATTCCGGTACACATCCTGCACCAAATTAGCCAGTGTCCCTTCCATAATCGGCAGTTCATCCGTCGCGACCGTCTCCCCGTAATAAGACTGCCCCGGCTGCGGCTCCTGCAGTTTCTCCCATCCTTCGCCGCTCATCTGGCTGGTCATAAAGAGGACAAAAACCACCACATAAATATAATATACCAGACTCTTTGCAACCTGCCTGCATTCCTTCAAAAACAATGCACCAAACATAATTTCCTCCCTTATCTTCACGGATAATATTCCGCGGATAATCATTTTCAGACACGCTCTAGCAGACCCGTTTTCCCTCTTCCCTCTGCATCAGATACATATAGGCATCCTCCACATCCGGCTGCACCTGCCTGGCCTGCGGAAAGGGCTTATCGTCTGCAATTATCTTTATGTTTGCGGTGCTTCCCGTTGTAAGGATTCCCGTCACCATATATTTTTGTTTTGCCTTTTCCAGTTCCACCGCCGCAATTTCCGCGGAGTATACTTTTCCCTCCACCAAGGAAAGCAGTTCCGTCACTTTACCGTCAAAGCAAATCCTCCCCTGATTCAGCACGGCAATCTTTTCACAGGTCGCCTCGATATCGCCCACGATATGCGTGGACAGCAAAACAATCCTGTCCTTGGCGATTTCACACAGCAGATTGCGGAAGCGGACTCTTTCCTCCGGGTCCAGCCCTGCCGTAGGCTCATCCACAATGATGACCTTGGGATCATGGATGATTGCCTGCGCAATGCCAAGCCTCCTCTTCATTCCTCCCGACATGGATCTCACTTTAGTTTTCTGCTTTTCCGACAGATTGACCTTTTCCAGCATTTCCGGAACTTTTGCCTTCCGCTCTGCCTTGTTCATCCCCGAAAGCAGAGCCAGATAGTCCAACGCCTCATACGCGCTCATATTTCCGTACATGGAAAAATCCTGCGGAAGATACCCGGTCATATTCCGTATCTGCCTGCCGTCCTCAATGGGCACTCCGCAGACAGTCACTTCACCGCCGGTTTTTTCCAGCAAGGCAGTCAATATCTTCATCAATGTGGTCTTACCCGCCCCGTTCGGGCCCAGCAGCCCGAACATCCCCGATAGACAGACTGACCTCCGACAAAGCCTGCTTTTTTCCGTAATTTTTTGTTAACCGTTTCATTTCGATTGAAATATCCATATTCCCTGCACCTTTCCCTTCCCGGGCTGTCCTCTGCCAAAATATGTATGCCCATCCGGCCTGCCGCCTCTGCACGGCAATGCGCCGTTCCCCTCTTTTTCCCTATTTTCGCCGCTTTCCGCAAAAGCATATGACATCCGTTACAGACACACCATGAAGAACCTTCCCATGGCATAGATTATAAAGGGAATTTCTCTATAAATTATCTATCCAACCGAAAAAAAACCTTAAATCCTTCAAAAAACTTTCTGCATATTTCCCACAAAAAAAGAAAGGACTGCAACGGCGCCTCCTTCGATGCTGTTTAACAGCCGAAGTTCCCCGCCATGCTTTTCACTGAGCATCTTTGCAATGGAAAGCCCGATTCCGAAATGCCCCTGCCCCTCTTCTCCCTCTTTCCCTTCCCTGAAATAAACCGTGTCCGCCTCCCTCAGCGCCCGTTCGGAAAATCCTTCCCCGTCGTCCTTCACATAGACCGTCAGTCTGTTATTTCCGTACCGAACCGTGACCTTCACTTCTTCCGCCGCATACCGCACGGCATTCTGCAAGGCATTTTCCACGGCCTCCAAAATCATGTCCGTATCCGCCAGAACCGTTTCCTGCCCTCTTATATTATCCTGATAAACAATCCGCTGCCCTTCCCCTTTCATTCCCTCTGCCGCCTCCCTTATGCAGCCGCATAATTCTGCCGCATTCTGCAGCCGGCAGCGCACTTCTCTCTTTTCCATTGCCTGCAGGGCAGTCATTGTCTGAGAAAAGGAAAGCAGCCGCTGCCCCTGACAGGAGATTCTTTCCAGCTTTTCCAAAAGCATCTGCTGCGTGACCTTCCCCTGCGGCACATATTTCTTCAGAAATTCGGTATAACCGTTCATGACGGTAAGGGGCGTGCGGATGTCATGGGCAAATGCCGCGTTGATTTTCCTCTGTGTCTCCCCCATCTTCCATTGATTCAGCTTATCCTTCTTTAACGTTTCCCGCAGAGCCTCCAAATCCTTTACAAGAGCACCGAACTCATCCTTATTCTGCCATGCCATTTCAAAAGACAAATCTCCTGCTGCCATGGATTTGACCGACAGGCTGATTTCCTCCAAGGCAGCTTCGATTTTATTTTTCGTATACTGCCTGCCCGCAAGGAGAATTGCCGCCACAATATAAAAATAAGGACAGCCCAGCCTGACACAGTTCAGAATGAAAATTGCCCTGTCCGGCGAAGGCGTCCTCTCTGCCATTACTTGAATCCACAGAAAAGCAAGATTGACGGTCAGCTTCGTGCATGCCAGACTCCCCAGCATGGCAATCAGAAAATAAACCGCCGCTGCCTTTACAACGGATGCATTTCTTATATACTGCCTGCATTTTTCCGCAAATTCCTCTATCCAATCCATCGGTAACCCACACCCCATACTGTTTCAATATATTCCCGTTCCCTGTCCGTCCCAAGCTTCCGGCGGATTCTCCTGACATGTTCCGTTATGACCGCCGCATCCGCCTCTCCGTCATAGCCTCTCACTTTCTCATAGATGTTTTCTTTCGTAAACACCTGCCCTCTGTTGACAAACAGAAGTTCCGCAATCTGAAACTCCATCTTTGTCAGCCCCACATCTCTGCCGTTCTTCAATATCCGATACCCTGCAAAATCTACCGTAAGCATGCCGTCCGTATACTCTCTCTTCTCCGTCCGCCCGTTTCCCCTCCGTTCCTCCCGCCTAAGATGCGCCGCAAGCCGCGCCGACAGTTCCTCCATGCTGAAAGGCTTTACAATATAGTCGTCCCCGCCTGCCTTAAATCCTTTGATTCTGTCCTCTTCCTCCGTCCTGGCACTCAGAAACAAAATCGGTATATGAACGGAGTCCCTGATCTGCTCACACCAAAGCAGACCGTCCGTCCCCGGCATATTGATATCCAGAAGAATCAGATCCGGTTCCTTTGCCAGCGCACATTCCGCTTCCCCTGCATTTGCCGCCGCCCATACCCGATAACCTTCCAATTCCAGATACTCTTTTAATAAGATCCGGATATCTGCTTCATCGTCCACAATCAAAATCTTTTTTTCCTGCATAGTGCCCGTCATCTCCCGTCAAATCCCTTTCTTTCCGCCGCCCATGCCTCTTCCCCGTCTCTCTGCCTGATGTCTCATTTCCCGCCTTGCCTAATGCGTCATCTGCAAAGTTAATTCTTAACAGTACCTATCTTCCGAAATAATTTTCATGTAAAGCTATCTCATATTCCGTTCCCGGTCCGCCGGAAAAATATTCCCCGTTCAGGACCGCAAGGGAAAAGCCGTCTGCATATCCGTTCCCGTCCGTCATAGTCACATATGCACAGGCATTCAGCGTGCCTCCGGTATACCGTGCCATTTCATCCATCATTTCCCGCACTTTCCGTTCCGTTTCCTGACGCTGCTCCAACCGTCTCCCGCTGTCTTCCTCCTCGTACATAACGGAAAGATACATATCCATGATATATGGAAAGTCAAGAAAAATACTGTCATACCGCAGCTGCGGGAAATAAATATCCCCGGTCAGGGAATAATTCAGCCTTTCCTTAAACATCGCCGCCGTCTCCGGTACATCCGGATAAGAAAAAAGTCTGTATCTCTTAATATACAGGATACTGTCCTCTTCCAGTCCGGCCATACAGGCTGTCGCCTCATTCCAAAAATTCTGCTTATAGTATTCTTCGGCCAAACCGGAAAAATATTGTTCCACGGTTTTCTCCAAATATTCCTCTTCCTGTCCTTCTCCGCAGCGGTTATCGAACACAAACCGGCATTCCTGCCCCTCCGCATCCTTATATGTAAGTACCCATTCCGTATAATGGGTAATCCATTCTACCCCATTCTTTTCGTCCCAAAAACGGCTCTCTTTTTCCTTCCCTTCCGCCAGTACATACGCCTCCCCAAAACAGTCCTTCAGCATCTGCCTGCATAAGTTCGGCATATCGGCACTGCAGCTTCTCTCCTTTCCCCCTAGGGCGTGTCCGAAAACACGCCCCGGGGTACAGCCACAGCCCTGCAGAAATACGGAAATGATAAAAAAAAACCAAAAAGCCGCCTGCTTTCTCCCCCTCATTGCAAAGCCTCCCTTATTTGCTTCCTTCCGGCAGCCCCATTTTATCAGGTTTCCGAACTGCCAAAAGAAAACGATGTATTCTCCCTTCTATCACGCCGTCCCGCTCCAAAATCTCCTGGGCATGGTAAAGATTGTCCAAATAGTCATTTACCCGGAATCCCGGAAACTCCCATTCAATAATCCGCGCAAACCAGACCAAAGCGCCTACATCCCAAAACTTGATAGGCCGGAAAGCCTCTTCCGCCTGAATAACGGAAAATCCTGCTTCCGTAAACTCTCTCTGCACGATATCCAGATACTGCCAAGGAAACGGCAGTTCCAAAGCGGAATGGAACAGCAGTTCCACAAGTTCCCTGTCATTTTCCGCGCCCACCTGCTCCGTAATAAAGATACCTCCTCTTTTCAGCACACGCCATATTTCCCGCGGCTGAAAATTTCCGTGCCTGTTTATGACAAGATCAAAGCTTTGTGCCGGAAAAGGCAGCTTCCCGTTGCCGTCCGCCTCCCGGAAATCAATCCCCAAGGGAAGCAATTCTCTTTTGCATAATGCCACATTAGGCCCGTAGTTTTCCGTTGCCGCCAGATTATGATGCGGATGCCCTAGGGAAAGCAGGAATTCTCCCCCTCCGGTATCGATATCCAACAGCTTCATCTCCGGCCACAAATAACGCGTTACAATCTCCCTGTAATTCCACGGCAAGTCATGCTCTTCCTCATATTTTCCCTTAATATGCGAAAAATCCCATCCATGGATATGTGCTGCTTCCTCTTCCTGTAACCATATTTTCAATAATGCCTCTTTGTCCATATTCCAACTACTCCTTTCCATAATCTACGGTTTCCCATGGTCCGGTGCAGTCACCCGATAACTTCACGATTCACCCCGATACAACCTGTTACCGGCCATTACAACTGCACCGGGTATTTACCTCGCATAAACTGCATTTGCATTCACTTCCTTTCCCTAACCCCCAACTTACCTATAATTCTGCATCACAATCTGCAGGCTCTCTTTCCCCCCGTACCGGTTAATGTCCGGATAATAAGTAATGCTTATGGGAATATCCACCCGTTCCCCGCAATACAGGCGGTTTACCATATACTCCCCTGCCTTGGAAACAAGGAACTCACGAAAAGCATCCAAATCGCCGAAATATACCATGTCATAATATGTCCCGCTGCCGTCCGTCACGCTGTATTTCCCCACATTCCTGTTTTTCCCAAGAATCCTGCCGCTTATGATATGTACCCCTTTCTGTGCAAAGACCGGCTTGGCATTCCCTACGCCAAAGGGCTCCAGCAAAGCCAGCTGCTCCACAAAAGGCTTGGTCAGATAGGCAAAGGGCATGGCCACATCAATATGCACCTTTTCCTCCAAATCCTCCTCCGTCAGCCTGCAGCAGGCATTCAGTTTCCGGCGGAACTCCTCCACATTTTCCTCCTTCATGGAAAGCCCCGCCGCCATCCTATGGCCTCCGTATTTGGTAAAAAGTTCCTTGCAGGCCGTCATTTCCTCATACATATGATACCCCTCCACGGAACGGCCGGAACCCTTTACCCCCTCTTCCCCCAAGGTCAGCACAAATGCGGGCCTGCCGTATTTTTCCCGGATTCTTCCCGCAATAATCCCCGCCAGGCTTTCATGCACTTCGGGCAGATAGACCACCAGCACCCTGTCGTCCTTCCACCCGCTCCCTTCCATCAGCTCCACTGCCTGCAAAACCCCTGCCTGCGTCATTTGCTTCCTGCTCTCGTTCAGTTCCCTCAGTTCATTGGCCAGCCGCACCGCTTCCGCCCTGTCGCTGCTCTGCAGCAAAGCCAAAGCCCTCTGAGCCGTATCCAGCCGTCCCGTGGCATTCATGCAGGGACCCAGTATAAAACCGATATGATAGGCCGACAGTTCTTTCCCCTCTAAGCCGCATGCCTCTATCAATGCCCTAAGCCCTAGGTTTGCCGTATGTCTCATGCTCTTCAGCCCGCATTTCACTATAATCCGGTTCTCGTCCCGCAGTTCCATCACATCGCACACCGTGGCAAAGGCCGCTATCTCCAACAGTTCATCCAGCAATTCCTCCGCCCCTTCTGCTCCCAGCTTCCTTAACAGCTGCCAAACCAGCTTATAGGCCACCACGGCCCCGCAGATTCCCTGAAAAGGATAACCGCAGCCGGCCTGTTTCGGATCCACCACCGCAGCCGCTTCCGGCAGCAGGAAAACACGCTTTCCGTCCGCCCCTTCCTCATAAGGCACCTCATGATGATCCGTCACGATAACCGTCATGCCATGCTCCTTGGCAAGAGCCGTCTGCTCCCCCGCCGCGATGCCGTTATCGCAAGTCACTATAGTATCAATGCCGTCCGCAGCCGCCTCTTCAATCAATGTGTCATTCAGCCCGTACCCGTCCTTCATACGATGGGGAATTACCGTATCCGCCCTAGCTCCGCATGCCGTAAGCCCCCGGATTAAAATATAAGCCGAACAGATGCCGTCCGCATCATAATCTCCGATAATGCGGATTTTCACCCCTTGCCTTATCTTTTCCCCCAAAATCTCCACCGCCCGGTCCATATCTTTCAGAAGTCCCGGGTCATACATATCCTCCTTTTTTCCATACAGATATTTCCGGATGTCCTCCTCTTCCACCACATCCCGGTTTCGGATAATCCTCGCCAGCACCGGGTCAATGCGGAACCGCTCCGCAATCCCGTTAAAATCCGCTTTCTTTGCCGCTATAAACCACTGTGCCATCTTAATCCCTCTCTTGCCCCCTTGGCTATTCCACATCCTTCTTTCCAAAGAACTCCTGCACATCTGCACCGGGCCGTGCAGAAAAAGATACGGCACAACCCCTGTCATGCCGTATCTTTTTTCAATCTGCCGTTACTTCCTAAGAAACCGTCTTCTTCGTTTTCTTACCGTTCCCGTTCTTCCCTCCGGCAGCAGTCTCGTCCGCTTTCACAAACTTGGTGCGGAACACATACCACATAGCGCCGGTAATGCATACGGAAGAATAAGTGCCGCATATAATGCCTGCCATAAGCGGAAGGGCAAATTCGCGGATGCTGGACACTCCGAAAGCATAAAGGGATGCCACCATAAAAAATGTAGTCAGGGAAGTAAAAATACTTCTGGACAGCGTCTGACTGATGCTCCTGTCAACTACCTCCTTCAGGTCATCCTTCTTCCCCATCAGAGCCATGTTCTCACGGATACGGTCAAAAATGACAATTGTGGCATTGATGGAATAGCCCACGATTGTCAGCATGCAGGCGATGAACGTACTGCTGACCGATATTTTCGCCACTGCATAAAACGCCAGCACAACCAGCACATCATGCAGCAAGGCAAGCACCGCACTGGTCCCGAACCGGATATCCTTAAACCGGAACCATATATAAATCAGCATAAATACGGATGCAACAAGAATGGCTATAACCGCATCGGACTGCATTTCCTTGCTGATGGTGGAACTGATTGTCTCGGCCGTGATTTTCTCCGCATCCACCGAGAACTTCTCCGCCATCGTATCCCTAAACCGCTCCCGCTCTTCCACGGTCAGCGTCCTTGTCTTAAAGATTACCTCATTCGTTCCCGCCACCTTCTGCGTCTGCACATTTCCGTCCCCGGTAATGGCTTCGATATGCGGCACCACTTCCGCGTCAATATCCTCTATGGACATATCTTCGTTAAAAGTCACATTGGTGGAAGTGCCGCCGACAAATTCCAGACTGTAGTTCAGCG
The DNA here is from genome assembly GCA_910579645.1 of uncultured Lachnospiraceae bacterium. Classification (GTDB taxonomy): domain Bacteria; phylum Bacillota; class Clostridia; order Lachnospirales; family Lachnospiraceae; genus Kineothrix. Next base: position 31,974 of record CAJTVK010000011.1, read on the forward strand.
CATTGCCTGTGGAGGCCTTATTCACTCCCATAACCGCAAAGCCGCCCAAAATCACGGCAACGGAAATCCCGAAAAATATGGCTTTCTTTGAGAGGAAAGAAATCGTCTTCCTCTCCTTGCCCACACCGTAAATCTTCTCGTTCTTCAGTCCTAATGCATACAACGCTTTCAGAAGCTGCTTTGTAATGACAAGTGCCGTAAACATGGACAGGACGATACCCAACGCCAGCGTCTGGGCAAAGCCTTTTACCGTGCCGGAGCCCATAACCCCCAGCACCAGTGCGGCAATCAAAGTGGTCACATTTCCGTCCAGAATCGCGGAAAATGCTTTCTCAAAACCGGTTTTTATGGATGACTGCACACTCTTGCCCGTCCCCATTTCTTCCCTGATCCGGGCAAAAATAATGACGTTGGCATCCACGGCCATGCCGATGGAAAGAATAATGCCCGCAATGCCGGGAAGCGTCAGCGTAATTTCGAACAGATTCAGCAAAATCACAATCAGAGCCGTATATATCCCCAAAGCAAAGCTGGCTGCCAGACCCATGATAAAGTAAACGGCAATCATAAATACAACCACAAGCACAAAACCCACTGCCGCCGCTTTCAGGCTGGAAGCAATTGCCGCAGAGCCAAGCTGTGCACCCACCACATTGGAACGCAGTTCCTCCAGTTCCAGCTTCAGTCCGCCGATACGGATGGTGGAAGCCAGCTGCTCCGCCGTCTCGAAAGAATCCATGCCGGTAATGACCGCCTGCCCGTCCGTAATTTCCGCCTGTACCCTAGGGGAACTGATTACGGCATTGTCATACACAATATAAATAATATCGTTGGTAGGGTAAGCCGCCCTGGTCGCTTCGGCAAACTTCGTCCTGCCTTCGTCCGTCATCGTCAGGGTCACCACAAACTGACTGTTGCCCATCTGATCCTCCTGCGTCGCCGCTCTGGCATCCGCCACATCCGTACCGGTCAGCACCACGTTCTGGGAGGAATCCATAAACACCAGAGAACCCGGTTTCCCCAGTTCTTCCAGGATGGCATTGGCATCGGACACGCCCGGGATTTCAATATTGATACGGTCGCTGCCTTCCTGATATACCTGCGATTCATTGCTGTAGCTTTCCACACGCCGCTGCAGCTTATAAATGGTATCCGCCATATCTTCCGCCGAAGGTTCCCCGTCCCCCACTACCTGATAGGTGATGCTTACGCCCCCGGCCAAATCCAAGCCCAGCCGGATGCCGGATGCCGCCCCTGCTTTCTCGCTCCCAATCCCTGCCGCCGCAGTATAGGAAAAACCGCAAAGCAGCAGAACCATCACAAGCAAGGTAACAATTGCTTTGTTCTTTTTCATTTTCTCTTTGTCTCCTTTTTACTCTGTTTCACTCCGCTAACGCCGCCTTTATCATTATGGCACATTCCACACGCTTCCGCTGCAGCTCACAGCCAAGATCATAGGCATCGTTGATATTTCCGTGGAAATTATAAGAATTTGCCGCACATCCTCCACTGCAGTAGAATTTTGCGAAACAATCCTTACACTTTTCCTTTGCATACACATTACAGCACTTGAACTCGTCCCTGATATCGGTGCGCTTCACCCCTTCTTCCACATTTCCCATCAGGAAATCCTCATTCCCCACAAACTGATGACAGGGATACAGATCGCCCCAAGGCGTCACCGCCAGATATTCCGTTCCGGAGCCGCAGCCCGAAAGCCGCTTTGCCACGCAGGGACCTCCCTCCAGGTCAATCATGAAATGGAAGAAATTTACCGGCCGGCCGGCTTTTTTCCGTTCCAGCAGTTCCACGGCCAGCCTGTCATATTCCGCCAGCAGCTTATACATATCCTCTTCCCGCAGTGCATAGTCATCCTCCGGCCCCGCCACTACCGGCTCCACCGAAATCTGCTCAAAGCCCAAATCCGCCAGATGCGCCACATCCTCCGCGAAATCCAGATTATAATGGGTAAAAGTGCCTCTTACATAATAATTCGTCTGGTTCCGGCTGTCCGCCAGCTTTTTGAATTTCGGGACGATTTCCTCATAGCTTCCCTGTCCGCCCCGATGGGGACGCATCCTGTCATGCACTTCCTTGCGCCCGTCAATGCTCAGAACCACATTGGACATTTCCCTATTCACAAACTCCATGACCTCATCGTCCAGAAGCACGCCGTTGGTTGTCAGGGTAAAACGGAATTTCTTGCGGTTCGGCTCCTCTAGGCTTCTTCCGTAAGCCACCAGTTCCTTCACCACCTGCCAGTTCATCAGCGGTTCCCCGCCGAAAAAATCCACTTCCAGATTCACCCGGTTTCCGGAATTGGCCACCAGAAAATCCAACGCCTTTTTTCCCGTTTCCAAACTCATCAACGCCCTTCTGCCGTGATATTCCCCCTCTTCCGCAAAGCAATATCTGCAGGCCAGGTTGCAGTCATGGGCAATATGAAGACAGAGCGCTTTCACCACGGTCTCCCGCTTCTTGAAATCCCCGATATAATTTTCGTAAATATCCGGCGCATAAAGCATCCCTGCTTCCTTCAGTTCCAGAATCTCCCCCAGTGCCTCCCGGATTTCTTCTTCCGTATAGGGCAGCTTGCCCGTCATCCCATATTCCGTCAGCTGCCGCATCAATGCGCTGCCGTCGGCCGGGCAGCCCCCCTCCAGCAGTTTTTCCGTTATTTCAATCAAATCATACACAATATCGTCCACTACATGTACCGAACCGCTGTTCACATCCAGCACGATATTATAACCGTTATTTTTATACTGATGTACCACTTCCCTGCATTCCTCTCTTCCGTCATGCGGCAAAGCTGCCAATTTCCCTGCGCACCCCTGCATAATCGAGTAGGGAAGAGCCGCCTTCCCTACTCGCCGCACGCCCTGTGCGCCGCGTCAGCGGCATATCTCATCTGCACAGGGCTGTGCATACAATAAGCAGCGACGCAAATCGCTGCTTACAGAATTCTTATTCCCGGCCTGTTATTTTACCTTTTCGCAGCTTTGATTGCCTACGGTGCAGGATGTTTTGCAAGCCGACTGGCAGGAAGTCTGGCACTCGCCGCAGCCGCCCTTTTTCATGGATTCTTTATAATCTCTTGTGCTTAATGTCTTAATATGTTTCATCTCTAAGCCTCCTTACGTTCTTCCTAAACTCTTTGTAGTATAGCATAGTTTTTTCGATTGGAAAAGCATTTTTTTTATTTTCCTTCTGTTTTTCCTTCCGTTTTCACGCTGAAGACTACTTTTTTGTCCTTCACTCCCGCGCTCACACGGTCTCCGGCCTGAATGCTGCCCGCCAGTATTTCCTCCGCCAGCGCATCCTCTATCACCGTCTGGATTGCCCGCTTCAGCGGCCTTGCGCCCATTTTCAGTTCGGTATGGTTCTCTATGATATATTCTTTCAGAGCCGGCGTGATTGTCAGCTCTATATCCATCTGTTCCCTGCAGCGGGCGGTCAGATTCTTAGACAGAAGGGTAATGATACGCTTCATATCTTCCCCGTTCAGCGGATGGAACACCATGATTTCATCAATACGGTTAATGAATTCCGGCTTGAACAGCCGTTTCACCTCTTCCATGACACCCGCCTTCATCTTGTCATAATCCTTTTTTTCGTCGGTCTGGGCGGAAAATCCCAGATTTTTCGGGTCTATAATCCGCTGTGCGCCCGCATTGGACGTCATGATAAGGATGGTATTCTTAAAGTTCACCTTACGGCCTTTCGAATCGGTAATGTGTCCGTCGTCCAATACCTGCAGCAAAATATTGAACACGTCCGGATGGGCTTTCTCCACTTCATCGAACAGCACCACAGAGTACGGATTGCGCCTTACTTTTTCGCTTAGCTGCCCGCCCTCGTCAAAGCCTACATAACCCGGCGGGGACCCGATCATCTTGGAAACGGAATGCCCTTCCATATATTCCGACATATCCACACGGATTAAGGCATTTTCCGAGCCGAACATGGCCTCTGCCAATGCTTTGCTCAATTCCGTCTTGCCCACGCCCGTCGGGCCTAAGAACAGGAAGGATCCGATGGGACGGTTGGGGTCCTGCAGGCCTACCCGCCCCCTCCGCATAGCCTTTGCCACGGCATTCACTGCCTCTTCCTGCCCGATCACTCTTTTGTGCAGGATGGATTCCAGCTTCAGCAGACGTTCGCTTTCCTTTTCCGCCAGTTTCTTTACCGGTATCTTTGTCCACATAGCCACCACTTCGGCTATTTCATTTTCCCCCACCACATACCTGCGTTCCTCCTGCGCGCGGTCAAACCGCTGCTTCATCCGGTCGTACTTCTTTATCAGTTCATCCTGATTATGTTTGATTTCCCCTGCCTGACTGAAAGCTTCCATGCGGATGGAGCGTTCAATCTGCACATCCATTTTGGCAATCTGCTCGCCCAGTTCCTTCATCTTATCCGGCATGCGCATCGTTTTAAGGCGCAGCGCCGAAGCCGCTTCGTCAATTAAGTCAATGGCTTTGTCCGGCAGATTCCTGTCGTTGATATATCTGGAGGAAAGGCGCACGGCAGCTGTCAATGCGGCATCGTCAATAGTCACATGATGATGTTCCTCATACTTTCCGGCCACGCCCTTCAGAATGCGGACAGCCTCCTCCTCCGTAGGCTCTTCCACATTGACCGGCTGGAACCGACGTTCCAGCGCCGCATCCCTTTCCACATATTTCCGGTATTCGGTTATGGTAGTGGCTCCGATCAGCTGGATTTCCCCCCTGGCCAAAGAAGGTTTCAGGATATTGGAAGCATCAATGGCGCCTTCCGCCCCTCCCGCGCCGATAATCGTGTGCATTTCATCCAGGAAAAGAATCACATTGCCGTCCTCAATCACTTCCCGGATTACTTTCTTTATTCTTTCCTCAAATTCTCCCCGGTACTTACTCCCTGCCACCATGCCGGACAGATCCAGAGTCAGCACCCTTTTATCCTGTACCGTAAAAGGAACCTCTCCCGAAACAATACGCAGCGCAAGACCTTCCACCACTGCCGTCTTCCCCACTCCCGGCTCACCGATAAGACAAGGGTTATTCTTCGTCCGGCGGCTCAGAATCTGAATCACCCGGCCGATTTCATCTTCTCTCCCGATCACCGGATCCAAGTCCCCCGACCTGGCCAATGCCGTAAGGTCACGGCTGTACTGCTCCAGCACCGATGCGCCGCCCCGCTTCCTACCGTTCTGTTTTTTCCCCAAGTCTTCCTTATATAGGCTGCTGTCTTCCCCCATGGCTGCCAGAGTATCCACATAAACCTTCTGTACGGACAGCCCCAGCGTATTCAGCAGACGCACGGCCACGTTCTCCCCTTCCTTAATAAGGGCGAGCAGAATATGCTCCGTCCCGGTTCGGAACGCCCCGAAACGTTCCGCCTGCCTGTGGCCTTCCTCCAGTATTTTCAAGGCTCTGGGAGAGTATCCGTCCCGGTCCTTTGCCAAAACCCCTTTATCCGGCGTAATCAAATCCCGGATCATTTCCATCAGCTGTATTTCCTCCAAGCCGTTGGCTGCCAGCACCTTAGCCGCCACCCCGGTTCCCTCCCGCAGCAGCCCGGCCAATATATGCTCCGTCCCCACATAGCCCTGACGAAGGCTTATCGCTGTCTTCTCCGCTAACAGCAGCGCTGTCTTCGCCTTATCCGTAAACTGTGACTGCATCAATCAAGACCTCCATAATCTTCATATATTTCATCTATAAGAGCATGCACTTCTTCCCTGGAAATATTCTTACAGATTCCTTTTGCAAGGATTACTTTCAAATCAATACGCAGTTCTTCTATTGTCTCCAGCCTGTCGGCATCAATGGAAATCACCGCTCCCCTGCGCCTGTCCACCTTCACAAAGCCTTCCTGCTTCAATACAGTATATGCTTTGTTCACTGTATGCATGTTTATCCCGATATCCTCCGCCAGCTGCCTCACACTGGGAAGCTCATCCCCTTCCCGTATCCTGGAAGTGGCAATGCCAAGGATAATCTGGTTTCTCAGCTGTAAGTACAGTGCCTCGTCACTGTTAAAATCAATCTCAATTATCATCCTTCTGCTCCGTCACTGAAACAAAACCTTATTGGCTGATATATGCCGTGCCGGACGGTATCTCCTGACAGAACCTTCCTGTCCCATACCGCCGCCGACCATATATCAGCCAAACTGACCCATCCGAATATTCTGTTTCTTCTACCGTAATACCGTTTATTTCTTATCATCCATATTGAGGAACTCAAATTCAAACTCATCGTCCTCTATCAGGAAGTTTTTTGCCTTCCTTTTCGCCTGCGGTTTCTGCGCTACCGGCTGTCCGGCTTCCGCTTCCTCCTCCGGATCGTATTCCACCGCTCTCTCCGGGACAGGCTTCCTTTCCCTTTCCCGTACCGGCTTGGCTTTCGGTACCGGTTTCTGTGGTTTCTCCTGCACGGCTTCCACAGGCCGTTTCTTACGGACCGGCTTCGGCTCCTCTATCACTTCTTCCTCTTCTTCCTCGTCTTCTTCGTCCTCCTCATACTCCTCGTCTTCGTACATATCCTTCAGCTTAAACAGCAGAATGGCCACCACTATGGCTAAAACCGCTGCCAGTACGGCCAGCACGATAATTATAATTTTCTGCGTGCCTGCCTGCTTTCCGCTGGCGGCGCTGAGTCTCTCCCCGGCTTCCGCCGCTGCCCGGAGATTTGCCAGCGACTGCTGGGTTCCTGCAATATTGTCCAGCAGAAACCACTCTTCCACTCCGTCCTTGTTGGGCATGTACACCATTTCATAATCCGGTTTCACCGCCGGCTCGGGAGCCGGAGCCGGTTCCGGTTCCGGAATCTGCTGGCCTTCTCCGCCGGCCCCTTCCGCGCCCTCCGTTCCTTCCGTACCCTCCGCGGGCGCTTCCGCCGGTGTCTCGGCGGGTGTTTCCGCCGGTGTCTCCGCCGGTGCTTCCGCCGGTGTCTCCGTAACCACGGGAGCCGGCGGGTCGCCTACCGTCACTAAATCCGAACGGATAAAACCTACGATTTCCCGTCCGTTCTGATTCGTATACTTTATCTGATACCATTTCTTGCCGTCCGGAGCCTTTGCTTCCCCCGTAATGACCACCGGCGTGTTCTGTGCCGCCGAACCTACGATTTCATGCTGTGTGGACGCCCCCTGACGGACCCTGGCACTTTTATAGTTTACATATGCCTTTGTTTCCGCAATGGCCGTTACCTGGGTCGCTGCCGGCTTCGCGGCGGAGGCATTCGTGCTGGCAGACACTATGGTCGTGCTGGTTGTGGTAGTTGCCGTATTCGTCGTGTTTGCCGTAGCTTTCAGCATCAAATCGGAACGCACATAACCGGTGCTGTTCTCATAGCTTACCTTATACCATAATGCCCCCGTGCTGTCTTTCACTTCATCAATTACCGTCACCATGGTTCCCTTCAGCAGGCTTGATAATGAGTCGCTCTGGGTAGAAGGCTCTTTCCTCACCTTGGCAGCATCCGCAGTTATCATTCCCGAAGCCTGTACATATGCCCTTCCCACGGCAGGCACTGCCAAAGACAAAAGCATTGCCAATGCCATGCCTGACACTAACCCCAAGATTTTTCTTCTACATGTTCTTTTCATCTGTGCTTCCTCTCTGTTGCATCCCCATTGACCGTCTTTTCACAAAACTTCCTTATTTACGGCTGAACCGCTTTTCCCCTTTGTTCTCCGTCTCCTTATCGTTGCCATAGCCCACCATATGATTGGCCGAACGCTGCTTTTCTTCCAGTTTCCTATGATATGCCACTTCACAGGTAGGGCATAAAACGCCTGTCCTGATATCTGCCCCGCACATCTCGCATTTCAGCAGGACTTTGGAATCCTGCGCCACTTCCAGCCGCGATTCTTTCAGCATCTGCCGGATGGCTTTCTGCGTCACGCCCGTATTCAGCGTAATGTCCGCCGATGTTGCGCCCGGGTTCTGCTCAATGTAATTCCGTGCCTTGCCATAGTCGTCAAATCCCTTCGCCCGGCAATTCTCACACTCATATTCCCCGCATCCCTTGAAAATCATCAGCCCTCCGCAATTCTCACACTCATACGGCCGGTTGTAATCGTTAATGTCCAATACATCCCTCTTAAATTTTTCCCTTCCGTCCATATCAAATCCCCTTATCCCTTTCCTATGCTTCATCTATCGCTTTGCCGATATCATGCCGCATATATTTATTTTCAAATTCTACCCATTCCGTCGCCCTATAGGCATTTGCACGGGCTTCCTTCAAGTCACTCCCTTTTGCCGTCACGCCTAGCACACGCCCGCCGTTGGTCACAATTCCCTCCTCCGTCCGCTTCGTCCCCGCGTGGAAACAGTAATATCCTTCCCTGCCGTCAAAATTTTCCAACCCCCGGATCACATAGCCCTTCTCATAGCTTACCGGATAACCCTCCGAAGCCAGGACTACACAGACTGCCGCATTGTCCTCAAACCGCAGTTCCACTTGCTCCAGCTTCCCGTCAATGCATGCCTCCATTACTTCTATCATGTCGTTTTCCATTCTCGGAAGCACTACCTGGGCCTCCGGGTCGCCGAACCTGGCATTATATTCCAACACCTTTGGACCGTCTTCGGTCAGCATCAGCCCGAAGAAGATAATCCCTTTGAATTCCCTGCCTTCCGCCGCCATGGCGTCCACCGTAGGCTGAAAGATATGTTCCCGGCAGAACGCATCCACTTCCGCCGTATAAAAAGGGCTGGGGGAAAACGTACCCATTCCGCCCGTATTCAGCCCTTTATCTCCGTCCAAGGCACGTTTATGATCCTGTGCGGAGGTCATTGTCTTAATGGTCTTTCCGTCTACAAAGGAAAGCACCGACACCTCCCTCCCGGTCATAAATTCCTCTATTACCAGCTTATTTCCTGCCGTGCCGAACTGTTTGTCCAACATAATGGATTTCACGCCCGCTTTTGCTTCCTCCAAGTCCCCGCAAATCAGCACGCCTTTCCCCAAGGCCAGTCCGTCCGCCTTTAATACAATCGGAAACTTTGCTTTTTCCAGATAGTCCATGGCAGCCTGCGCATTGTCAAAATTCTCATAGGCAGCCGTGGGAATATGATATTTTTTCATCAAATCCTTGGAAAAGGCTTTGCTTCCCTCCAGAATTGCCGCGTTTTTCCTTGGCCCGAACGTACGGATCCCCGCAGCTTCCATTTCATCCACCAAACCGCCCACTAACGGGTCGTCCATGCCCACAATCACCAAGTCGATTTCCTTTTCCTTCGCAAAGGCCGTCAGTTTGTCAAATTCCATAGCGCCTATGGGCACGCATTCCGCAATCTGCCCGATTCCCGCGTTGCCCGGAGCACAGTATATTTTCTCTGTCCTATCGCTCTTTGCCGCGCTGGCTGCTATGGCATGCTCTCTTCCGCCGCTGCCGACAATCAATATCTTCATGAGCAACCTCCCTTATCCGTTTCTATGCACCTGCCGTCTTCCACGGCAATTTTCCCATTGGCAATCATATCTATCGCTTTCGGCAATATCACCCATTCCGCCTGCTCCATCACCCGTTTCTGCAGAATCTCAGGCGTATCCCCTTTTTCCACCGAAACCGCTTTCTGCAAGATAATCGGCCCGGTATCCGTCCCTTCATCCACAAAATGCACGGTGGCTCCCGTCACCTTCACGCCTCGTTCCAGAGCCTTCTCATGTACCTTCAGCCCGTAATAGCCTTTCCCGCAGAAAGAAGGAATCAATGACGGATGGATATTGATAATCCGGTTCCTGTAACCGGCAATCATCTCTTCCGGAAGCACCACCAGAAACCCGGCCAGCACAATCAAATCCGGCCCTGCCTGCTGCACGGCTTCCAGAAATGCCCGGTTAAACGCTTCCCTGTCCTCATAGTCTTTCGGCGATATGCACAATGCGGGGATCCCCTCTTCCGCCGCCCTTACCAAAGCATATGCTTTCCTGTTATTGCTGACGACGGATATAATTTCCGTGTTGGTTATGGTTTTGTTCTTTATTCCGTCTATTATCGCCTGCAGATTCGTTCCGCCGCCGGAAACACATACCAACAGCCTCAGCCGGCCGCCCTCCCGGCTGTCTGTCACGGTTCCATCCTCTTTCAGCATACCGTAACTCCTTTTTCACCGGCTTCCACCGCGCCCACCAGATAAGGAGTCTCCCCGGCTCCGCGGATTGCTTCCATCGCCGCCTCCGCCTGCTCCTCCTCCAGTGCAAGCACCATGCCAAGCCCCATATTATAAGTATTATACATCATTTTCTCTTCCAATTCCCCCTTTTCCTGCAAAAGCCGGAAGATGGCAGGAACTTCATAAGTGCCTTTCCGGATGACGGCACGCGTCCCCTCCGGCAGCATCCTCGGAATATTTTCATAAAAACCGCCGCCCGTAATATGGCTGCAGCCTTTGACGGTCACGCCTGCCTCTTTCACCGCCCGCAATGCCTTTACATAAATTTTCGTAGGCGCAAGCAGAGCCTCGCCCAGAGTCCTTCCCAATTCCTCATAATAAGTATTCAGGCTCTCCTTTGTCATCTCGAATACCTTCCTCACCAAAGAAAAACCATTGCTGTGTACGCCCGAAGAAGCAATTCCTACCAGCACATCGCCCGGCTTTATCCGTTCTCCCGTAATCAGATCCTTCTCGTCCACAATGCCTACGGCAAATCCCGCCAAATCATATTCGTCTTCGGGGTAAAATCCAGGCATCTCTGCCGTCTCCCCGCCAATCAATGCCGCGCCGGCCTGCAGGCAGCCTTCCGACACACCCTTTACGATAGTAGCAATCTTTTCCGGATAATTTTTGCCGCAGGCAATATAATCAAGGAAAAACAACGGCTCCCCGCCCGCACAGGCAATATCGTTGACGCACATAGCCACGCAGTCAATTCCCACCGTATCATGTCTGTCCGTGAGAAACGCCAGTTTCAGCTTCGTCCCCACTCCGTCCGTACCGGACACCAAGGTGGGCTTTTCCATATTTTTCATGGATGCAAGGGAAAAAGCCCCCGAAAAACCGCCTAAACCCCCCAGCACTTCCGGCCGCATCGTTTCCTTTACATATTTTTTCATCAATTCCACTGACTGATATCCTGCTTCGATATTTACCCCAGCTTTTTTGTAATCCATGGCTTTCCCTCCGCTCCGTATATTCTTTATTTCCCGTAGTTCTTATATCCTGTCTCCTGCAGCTTTGCGTCCTTTGCCTGCACGCTTTCCTTCAGTTTTCGGGAATAATCCTTCAGTCTCTGCAGAAGTTCCCCGTCGGAAGTGGCAAGAATCTTCGCCGCAAGGATTCCCGCATTGGCTCCCCCGTTGATTGCCACCGTCGCCACCGGGATGCCGGAAGGCATCTGGACAATGGAATATAAGGAATCCCGTCCGCCCAGGGAAGAAGTGTGCATGGGGATGCCGATGACCGGCATCGGGAAAATAGCCGCACACATGCCCGGCAGATGCGCCGCCATGCCCGCCCCTGCAATGATTACCTTAAACCCCTTTTCTTCCGCTTTATTCGCATACTCAAAAAACACCTCCGGCTCCCTGTGTGCCGAGATAATCGTCATTTCATAAGATACCCCCAGTTCCTCCAGGACATCCGCCGCTTTTGCCATAACCGGCATATCCGAATCGCTCCCCATCACAATTCCAACCTGTGCCATAATTTTTCTCCTCTTTCCTTCCCGCGGGCAAAGAACCGGACAGATTCCGTACCTTAGGCTGTCTTCTTATCCGCTGTTGCAAAATTGCATACTTTTATTCATATAACTCTAGTTTACTAAAAAATAATTCTTCACGCAACCTATATTTTATTAAAAATCGCGAAATTGATTGGTTTCCCTAACTTACCATCCCTCCCAGCATGCCGCTGCCCGCGCACAGCAGGAACACGGTCACAAAATTATTTGCCACCTCCTGAATGCTGCGGTTCACGGCAAACGAAACGCCCGCCAGCACAATAAAGTAAAGAATTCCCATCAGCAGCCCCCATAAAAACCTTCTGCTCCGGGCACGCTTTCCCGCTATCATCCCTGCCAGAAATGTGACGATGACATAAATGCCGATAATGCAAATATTGACAATATTCTCTTTCAGCCCGAAACGGTACAGCATAAGCGCCAGCAAAAGCAGCAGGCCCGCTGTCAGCACATAGGATATCAGCAGGCACTTCAGCATGAATATTACGCCCTCACCGCTCCCCATATTCCTTTCCCCGGCATTGCCTTTCCGCCTCCCCGGCTCCATCCTCCCCATTTTTTCCATATACACCCGCTCCTTTTCGGTATTTTCATATTTATATTTATATTCCTCTGCCCTCCATAAATGTCCATGGAAATCAAATTTTCACTGCAGAGCATATTTTACCGAAGCTGCCGGCCTCCGATGATTGCGGCGACGGGAAGCAGCGGACGCAAGCGACGAAAACGCCTGATTCAGCAATTGCCGAATCAGGCGTTAACTGCACCGCCGGTATATCCCTGTTCTGACTCTCGCGGCCTTCGCCGAAATGCTTAAGCCAAGCAAAAGCCGGCTTTCAGCAGCCACTTAGCCCGCTGCCCGCAAGAATCATTTCCGGAACCGATATCATTCCGCATAGTCCATAAGAATATCATCTATTTCATCCCAATCATCATTGGAAACCACACCGTTGTCCAAATCAATATCATACGTCATGGTAACAGGATCTTTGTAGGAAATCGCCTCTACCTTCTGGCTGACTGCATCCAGCATGCCCTGCGCATATTCATCGCCTTCCACTCCGCTGTCTGCCACGGCCTGTGCATCTTCAAGGATAATATCCAGGAAATCCGTAGGGTACATGGTCAGTTCAAAGCTTCCGTAAGTAGAGCCTTCTCCCAAATCTACCACAGGCGCATCCCATTTGAATTTTGCAAGAACCTGTTTCGCAACCTCGTAAAAGCCTTGCGCGATTCCTTCGTCAACGTTTTCATAATCTACGGCAAGATAGTACATAAGCCCCTGCGCATAATATTCCACCTCTGCGTCATATAATGCCTGTGCATTCTCTTCCGTGTCAAATTTGTTTTCTACATAACTTGCATAATCGCAGTAGAAGCTTGCTTTCAAAGCATCGTCGATAAATGCCTTGCAGTCTTCCGCATTGCCTACATATCCCCAGTTCTTTTCGGATATCGTATAGCACACCTCGTCCACTTTATCCATCAAAGCCCTGATTTCCACTTCTATTTCCAACCCGTCCTGGCTCTCATAGGTGTAAAGCAGCGTATCGTCTTCCGTGCTCAGAGGCTCTCCGTAAGCAGCAATCACATCTTCTTTTGTGCTCTTGCAGGTAATCCCGCCCGGCAGCACTACTTTTGCATAGCCGTCATTATCCGCCACCTGAATCTTAACTTCATTTACCGTGCAGTCCGGAATCTTTGCCGGCTCCGATCCGAGATTAATCGCATACATGCGCACATATTCGTCTTCGTTTTCGTCACTGAACAGTTCAAACTGATTGGATATGATATCGGCTTCCAGTTCGAAAGTATCCTTGTTTTCATAGTTGTTTGAAATATGCCACCCGTTGTCCGTCCAGTCGGATATGCTGGAAGGGAAGGTGCGGACTTGTCCGTCCACCACGAACTGGCCGCAGTCCAGCGTGGCTCCTATTTTCCCTTTGCCCTCTTCAATCCATGCATTCTTGTCCGCACCGCATCCGGCCAGAAGGCCGATAGCCGCAATTATGCACAATGCCGTTAGTTTTTTCATGATTCGGTTACCTCTTTTCCTTCACTGTTGTTAATATGTATAGACAAACAATATTATAATCACCGGCTGACGATGTGTCAATAACTCCTACTTAATCTTTTTTGCCCGGAAACACAATTATTGTCAGTCATAACAGCATGGCTTCCCGTCGGGCCAGACGCGTGTCCGGCATAGTCCTGCCTTTATTTATCCGTCTCTCCGGAGCCGGAGAGTACAGGTTCCTCCGTCTCCCGGCCGGGAATATTTTCCTCTTCCCCGCTTTCCTCCTCCCGGTCAGGCTCCGTCCGGTCCCCTTCCGAAGAAGAATCCTCTTCCGGCAGAGTCATCAGAACTTTACTGATTCTGTTATGGCTGATGCCTTTTACCTGCAGCGTAATGCCGTCGTCCGTCTGAATGGTTTCTTCGTCCTCCGGCAGACGGTCCAGATACTGAATAATCAAGCCTCCGATGGAATCATAATCTTCCGAGCCAAGGGAAGTGTCCAGAGCGTCATTGATATCGTCCAGCTTCATGCTCCCCTCTACCAAATATACATTGTCTTCTATCTGCTGAATCAGTTCTTCCTCGTCCGCATCATATTCGTCACGGATTTCACCCACAATTTCTTCCAGCAGATCCTCCAAAGTAATCATTCCCACGGTAGCTCCGTACTCATTCAGGACAAATGCCACATTTGCCGTGATTTCCCGCATTTCAATCATTAAATCCGCTGTTTTCTTATATTCGTAAGTATAATAAGCCTCCCGCATAATATCCTTAATATGAAAATTCTCTTTTTCCGTAAGCAGGATGAAATCTTTGATATTGATTATGCCTATCACATTGTCTTTATCGTCTTCGTAAACCGGCAGCCTTGTATACATATATTCCTTGAAAACGGAAAGCACCTCATCATAATCCATATCCTGATTGACGCTTATCATGTCAATGCGCGGTATCATGATGTCCTTTGCCACCGCATCGCTGAAGTCGAACACATTATAAATCATCTCCCGCTCTTCCGATTCAATGACCCCGTCCTCATGGCTGACATCCACATAAGTTTTCAGTTCGTTTTCCGTCATAAGGCTTCCTTTTCTGCTTGTGTCAATATGAAGCAGCAGAGAAATGCCTATGGACAATTTATCTACAATATAAACAATCGGGGTAAAAAGCTTCATCAATGCAAGTATAATTCCCGCATATACCATGGAAATTTTTTCGGAATAGAGCATGGCGGTATTTTTTGGAATAATTTCCCCGAAAAGGAGAATAGTAAGAGTAAGTACACCGGTGGCAATCCCGACTGCATAGCTTCCGAACGTCTTCGTGGCGAGTATGGTCGTCAGCGAGGATGCCGTCAGGTTGACGATGTTGTTACCTATCAGAATGGTGCTTAACATTTTGCTGTAGCTGTCTAATATTTTCAATACATTGGCCGCGGCGGCTTTCCCTTCATCGGCAAGGGTTTTCAGCCTTACCCTGTTTACCGTGGACAAGGCGGTTTCGGCAGAAGAAAAGAAAGCCGACAGCCCGACCAGAATAATGATAATAATAAGTTGTATGACACCAGTGGTATCCAAAGTTTAATCACTCCTTATGCAATAGAATTTTTTGGTAACATATAAGAAATATTACTATATCACTGTATTGCTGTCAAGGGGTGCGCAAAATCATACATTTTTTTCTTTTGCCGTTTCAAGGCAGCCCAAAAGTCTCTTCGGAAGGCATATCATGCCAAAAGGCAAATACCTGAAGGCTTTCCATAAAGGGGAGCAGAGCGGAATCCCGAAGCGGTATCAGGATGAGTCCGGCTGCTTTGCCTAAAGATGCCCTGCTTTCATCCGGCATGCCTGGGAAGGGCTTCCCGAAAACAGAAAAAGCAGCAAATAGTTTCCGATTCAGAAACAAATCCACTGCTTTACTGCTATGATATTAAGTTACTGTGATTATGCCAGTACAGCGATGCGCACCCGCTTTAGCCACGGGCATTTTGGTAAATACGGACTGCATCCTCCCGATTCAGTTTTTTCGCAGAGCCTGTTCCCGTTCCTGCCGCAATCATACACCGTTTTGCCATATCCTCTATCTGGGCATCCGTCGGGTGTATTCCCAGTTCATTCAGATTCGTAGGCATCCCGATGCTGCGGTAAAAATCCTCCATTGCACAAATACCAGCCTCTGCAACTTCTTCGTCCGTGCCGTCCAAGGTAACACCCATGACATTCCTTGCATAACGGACAAAGCGGTGCAGACATCCCCCGCAAACGTATCTTGCCCAACTTGACCATATAGCCGCAAGCCCCGCACCATGAGTCACGTCAAACATACCGCCCAGTTCGTGTTCCAGTTTGTGGGTCATAAAATCCCCTCCGTCATTTCCGCAGCCGGTAAGGTCATTATGGGCAATGCTCCCTGCCCACATAATTTCCGCACGGGCATCATAATCTCCCGGATTCTGATGCAGAATAACTGCATTTTTCATAACGGTACGCAGTAATCCTTCTGCAATGGCATCCGTAATCTCCATATTGCCCCCATTGGTAAAATACCGTTCCATCGTGTGCATCATGATATCCGTACATCCTGACTCCGTTTGGTAATCCGGAAGGGATTTCGTATACTCCGGATTCATAATGGCAAACTTCGGACGGGCAAGATTATCATCATAAGCCCGCTTTTCTCCGGTCTTTTCATTTGTGATTACGCATCCCTTCGATGTTTCGCTTCCTGCCGCAGCAATGGATAATACGCTGGCAACCGGAATGCACTTTCTTGCCATGCGTGTATGGTCAAACAGTTCCCATACATCTTTCTCCGGTTCTGCCAGCCCATATGCAATCGCTTTTGCCGTATCAATCACGCTGCCGCCTCCCACAGCAAGAAGAAAATCAACATTGTTTGATTTGCCGATACGAATTCCCTCATAAACCTTATCTAAATGGGGGTTGGGAACTACGCCGCCCAGTTCGCAAAACCTAATCTGCGCATCACTGAGCGCATTTTCCACTTTTCCCAGCAGTCCCGAACGTTTCACGCTCCCGCCGCCGTATACAATCAGAACGCTGGCTGCCCCAAATTCTTTTATCTGCTTCCCTGTCTCAATTTCAACCCCCTTACCGAAAATTACTTTTGTCGGTGCATAAAACTCAAAGCTATTTGCCATGATATTTTCCTCCTTTTTCATGTTACAAGCACTAACTGCTTACATCGTCACTTCCGGAATTCTTTTAATCCATACGTCCGTAAAAATATCTTTCTCCTCATAACGGCGCGTACTAAATTACGCTATTGCTGCTCTGTATCTCCCGCCGGAAACCAGTGCTTTGTTTAACCTGATTCTGCGGTTCCAAAACAGTTTTTCTCTTATAGCAGCCCTCCTCATGTCCAATTTCAAGCGCGCTTTATAATTATATTATACAGATAACACAGCCGCAAAAATATAATTATTGAGCCTTAATATAGGACTATCCGGACAGATATGTTATAATTATACTAACGGAAAACAAAGCAGGTGAACGTATGCAAGCTTTTGAAACAGACGGAAATCAAGCATGATTCAGTACCATTGGGTAAAAAATTGATGCACAATTGATGTACTGACCCTATTCCGGTATACGGCAGAAACTCTTTTTAATCCTCAAGGAGTTTCCGTTTTCTCTCAATCATCTCGTCGATTCTTTCTATGAAAGGAGCCACATTCTTGACATTTTCTCGATAGGCAATCTTAACTCTGAAGTTATCGTTTCCTAATAATCCAATCGTCATCTTGAGTTTTTCTTTCTGCATAATAGCCGCAAGGCATATCCTTTAAGACACTAACAGAATTATCTAAATCAAAAACCCATTTTAGAGATACTAACTTTGCTTCATCTATTCCATGTGCTTCTCCACATAAAAATTGCCACATTCCGTCATCTTCATCATGTGATACATACAGAATAGGTGTTTGGTGCTCCATTATATGACAACAGATAATCGTAACAGTATCGGGTGAATCATAAAAAGGAAATTCCATATATACTACTCCTTTCAAATTTCCGATTTATCTATTTTGCAACAAATTTTAGCATCCCAAAATCTCCCGGACGGCTTCTTCCCAATATATTTCGGGAATATTGTAC
Source organism: uncultured Lachnospiraceae bacterium (assembly GCA_910579645.1). Lineage (GTDB taxonomy): Bacteria > Bacillota > Clostridia > Lachnospirales > Lachnospiraceae > Kineothrix. Next base: position 49,793 of record CAJTVK010000011.1, read on the forward strand.
CAGTCGCATTTCCCGTTTTCTTCCCTGCATAGTTCCATTGCCCTGCCCAATACCGTTCCATGGGAAATCTTCCCTGCAAGCATCCCGTATTTTGTCACCCGGCACCAGTACGGTGCCGCATCCCAAAGCCCCGATTCTTCCATTTCCTTTATCACTTTTTTCTTATCGTAATCAAGGCTTATAAACTGATGCCCCCATTCTTCCCCGTTCCGGTACAGAATCATAAACTGGGCTTTTCCCCCGCTATATAAAGAAGCGCCTACCGAGCCGGGATTTAACAAAATCTTTCCTTCATGGAAAAAGCTTCCCTGAACATGGGTATGCCCGCATAGAATATACTGCCCTGCACACCTTTCCATGATTCCTTTTGTATTTTCACCATCCGGAAGCATTTTTTCATTATTCTTATCCGGCGAACCATGGCACGCCAGGATTGAGCCTGCCCCGTCAAATGTGATTTCACGGCAGACCGGAAGACCTTCGAAAAAACCGATATCCTTATCCGTCAGGTTTTCATAGCAGTACTTCATTGCACCTACCGTTGAATTTCCGTTTTTCCATACGCAATTTTCATCGTATTTCCGGCTAATCCAATAGTCTTCTTTATTTCCCCGCAGGAAAAAGCAGGTGTATTTTTCTTTCAAAGAATATAGGATTTCCATCGTTTTTTGCGGGTAGGGAAATTCCCCCAAATAATCCCCCGGAAAAATAAATGTGCGGATTCCCATACCCAAAGCATACTCCAGGCACTTTTGGAACGCTATGTAATTACCGTGTATGTCGGAGAGGACAGCTATTTTCTCATTTGCTATTTTTTTCATACCGACCATATCTTCCTCCTGCAAATCATCATTTTATGTTCTCTGCAACTTCCCGGCAAATGGGAATTTATCTATTTTCCATAATCAATTCTTTGCACTTCCATTCCTCACCCAGAACACAATATGTTTCTGCCGTATCAAGAACAGTATCGCTAAAACCGACTGCTTTATAACAATAATAAGCCGGAAGATTATTCTCAAAAACGCCCAATGATGCTTTTTTTGCTCCATATATTTCAAATACAAATTTTAGACCCAGCTGGAGCATAGCTTTTCCATAGCCTTTTCCTCTCTTGTGAGGATTTACAATAACAAATCCAAAACGTAGTTCCTCCAATGATTCATCAGGGTTTCTTAGCGTAAAGAAACCAACGATTCCTGTTTCATCAAATGCAGTAAACGGCATTAGAGATTCAACAAAACAAAATTCCTTTTGTGTTATCGGATAGTTACCGAGTATGCCTGCTGTCCATTGATAAAATGCTTTTTCATTTTGACACCAC
>CAJTVK010000012.1 GCA_910579645.1 uncultured Lachnospiraceae bacterium
ATGCCCATTTCAGTCCGATGCGGCATGGATGCCGCTTGAGGACGACCGCAGCCTGCGACACACTTTCTCATTCTGCTTAGAAACCTCCAGCCGAAAAAAGCGCACGGAAAACCGGGATAGGCAGTTCCGCTGCTGCCGGCCACTAAAAAAACTCACGCACGGGCGTCCGCCTCCCAACATAACATGCGGACTGAGCTGTTACGTTGAGCAGGCAGAAAACCCCCGATTGATTTCCGTGCCCAACGGAAACAAAATGTTGACGATGTTTTTGGAATATAATAAAATTGGGGATGTAAAGGCTTACATAAAAAACGGGGAACCGCACATTCGGAAAGGGATTCGGGAAAGGACAGGGAAATGGAACTGCTGAACAAGGCAATGGCAAAGAAGAAAGAGAGGCCGGTAAAGGTATTGCAGTTTGGGGAGGGGAATTTTCTCCGTGGGTTTGCGGACTATATGATAGACATAGCAAACGAAAAAGGATTTTTTGACGGGGACATTGTTTTGGTGAAACCGATGGAAGGGGGGAGTTTGGACAAGCTGCGTCAACAGGAATGTCAGTATACCGTATTGCTGAAAGGAATGGAGGGCGGCAAAGTATCCGTACAGAACCGGACGATTACCAGCGTGACGGATGCCGTGGCAGTGTATGAGGAATATGAGCGGTACAGCGAGTATGCCAAGCTGGAAACTCTCCGTTTTATTGTATCCAATACAACGGAGGCAGGAATAGTATATGACGGCTCGGACCGTCCGGAAAGGATGCCGCCCCACAGCTTTCCGGGCAAGCTGACTAAATTTCTGTATGAAAGGTACCGGTATTTTCACGGAGCAGCTGACAAAGGGCTGATTATTCTTCCGGTGGAACTGATAGACGACAACGGAATCATGTTAAAGGAATGTGTGACAAAGCTGGCGGTTCTCTGGCAGTTGGAAGACGGCTTTCGGGCATGGCTGGAGGAAGCGTGCATTTTCTGTTCCACTTTGGTAGACCGTATTATTTCCGGTTATCCGAAAGACGAGGAAAAGGAACTTTGGGAGCAGCTGGGATACGAAGATCATCTGATGGTGGCCGGCGAGCCTTTCGCGCTTTGGGTGATAGAAAGCGCGAAAGATATTTCCGGGGAGTTTCCGCTTCGGGAAGCGGGGCTTCCTGTCATATTCACGGACTGCCTGAAGCCTTATAAGCAAAGGAAGGTAAGGATATTGAACGGCGCCCATACTTCTTTTGCGCCGGCTTCTTATCTGGCAGGCAATGATTATGTGCTGCAGTCTATGGAAGATCGGCTCATTTATGATTTTATGCATGATACGGTGTATGACGAAATTATCCCCACTCTGTCTCTGCCGGAGAAAGAATTGAGGGATTTTGCCGATGCGGCGGTCGGCAGGTTCCGGAATCCGTATGTGCAGCATGCGCTTTTGTCCATAGCACTCAATTCCGTATCCAAATGGCGGGCAAGATGTTTGCCCAGTTTTCTTGGGTATGTGGAGAAAACCGGGAAACTGCCCGGACATCTTACGTTTTCCTTGGCGGCGCTGATGGCATTCTATACGGGCAGTGAATACAGCGGGAAAGCGTTGATCGGAAAGCGGGGAGACGGGAAATATGAGATACGGGACGAGGAAGCCGTGCTGCGGTTCTTTTCGGAAAACAGCCGTAAGGATACGGAGGAATTTGTCAGATTGTTTTTATCCCACAAAGAGTTTTTCGGGCAGGACTTCACCCGGATGGAAGGCCTGACCGGGCAGGTTACGGCTTATCTGGCGGAAATACGGAAACTGGGGATGCGCGGGGCGATGGAAAAATTCTTTCCGGCAGAGGGACAGGAGAAAATATGGCAAAGGTGATTAAAATACATAAGGCCGACAATGTGGCGGTAGCTGCACAAAAGCTGAAAAAAGGCGATAAATTTACGGTAGACGGTGAAGAATGCCAAGCGGTGACGGATATTCCGGCGGGGCATAAGGTGGCGCTTTGCGACATAGGGGAAAGAGAACCGATTATCAAGTACGGGTATCCCATCGGGACTGCTTCTGTCAGGGTGGCAAAGGGCGAATGGGTTCATACACATAATATAAAGACCAGTCTGGAAGATTCGGTTTCCTACCGTTACGAACCGGCATGGAGCGAAGCAGGGACAGAAGGCAAAGCCTTTTTCATGGGCTATGAAAGGGAAAACGGGAAAGTAGGGGTCAGAAATGAAATTTGGATTATCCCCACGGTTGGCTGCGTGAACAATGTGGCCACGGCCCTGGCGAGGCAGGCAGCCCCGCTTGTCAGGGGGAGCATAGAGGCTGTGGCAGCATTCCCGCACCCTTACGGCTGTTCACAGATGGGCGGCGATCAGGAAAACACAAGACAGATTCTTGCGGATTTGGTCAATCATCCGAATGCGGGAGGCGTGCTGGTCTTAGGGCTGGGCTGCGAAAACAGCAATATTGAGGAACTGAAAAAATATATCGGAGCCTACAATGAAAAAAGAGTGAAATTTTTGGTCTGTCAGGAGAGCGATGACGAACTGGCGGAGGGATTGGTGCTGACAGAGCAGCTGGCGGAGTATGCATCGGCGGCAAAGCGGGTGAGAATCAGCGCGGAGAAGCTGATTGTAGGATTAAAATGCGGCGGCAGCGACGGTTTTTCGGGAATTACGGCCAATCCTCTGGCAGGGAGGTTTTCCGATATGCTGGTGGGCAGGGGAGGGACGGCAATCCTTACGGAAGTGCCGGAAATGTTCGGCGCGGAGACCTTGCTGATGAACCGGTGCCAAAACGAAGAACTGTTCCATAAAACCGTGGATATGATTGACGGCTTTAAACATTATTTCAGGAGCCATCATCAGGTGATTTACGAGAATCCTTCCCCGGGAAATAAGGCAGGAGGCATTTCCACGCTGGAAGAGAAATCGCTGGGATGCACACAGAAATCCGGTTCGGCTCCGGTGAGAGGGGTGCTCGCCTATGGGGAAACCGTAAAGGAGAAAGGCCTGAATCTGCTGAGCGCGCCGGGAAACGACTTGGTGGCGGCTACTGCTTTGGCGGCTGCAGGCGCGCATATAGTGCTGTTTACCACAGGAAGAGGAACGCCTTTTGCCGCACCGGTCCCGACGGTAAAGATTTCCAGCAATTCGAGGATTGCAGACAAGAAAAGCGGCTGGATTGATTTTAATGCGGGTGTGCTGACAGAAGGGGAAAATATGGATGTTGTGTCGGGGCGTTTTTTCCAATATGTATTGGAGGTAGCCTCGGGCAGAAAAGTAAGGAGCGAGGAATCCGGTTTTCATGACATGGCTATTTTTAAGCAGGGAGTGACTCTGTGACACATGAACTGTAGGATGCTTGTGCCCGGATTCGGGAGGCGGAGCCGGCTTTGGTGCGACCTCAATACATATGATTCCCGGGAGAGGCAAAACTTCGTTGTCTGGCAGCGGGGGATGTTGTTATATTTCATAGGACAATAAGGAGGAATTACGGATGCAATTAGGGATTCGGCTGCATGATATTGCAAAAGGGACGCTGCCGGAGCGTCTGAAGATTGCCAGGGAGCAGGGATTTTCCTGCGGCCATTTGGCGCTTTCCAAGGTGATTGACGAATACAGCGTGGCGGACGGCGCATTGACGCCGGGGTTTGCCATGTATCTGCGGAAGCTGTTTGCGGAGTATGACATGGATGTGGCGGTGCTGGGATGTTATCTTAATCTGGCAACCCCCAACCGGCAGGCGTTAAAGGAGACGCAGGAGCATTATAAGGCGCATATCCGCTTTGCGTCATTGCTGGGCTGCGGAGTCGTTGGGACGGAAACGGGCGCGCCCAATGAGGCTTACGCCTTTGAGGAAGCCTGCCATAGTGAGGAGGCTTTGGAGACTTTTATCCGGAATGTGACGCCGGTAGTCCGATATGCGGAGCAAATGGGGGTTCTGCTTGCCATTGAGCCTGTTTACAGGCATATTGTATACAATCCGGCACGGGCCAGGAAAGTGCTGGACGCAGTGGAATCGCCAAATCTCCAGATTATCCTGGATCCGGTCAATATGCTGGATATCAGCAATTATAAACGGCAGGGGGAAATCATGGAAGAGGCTCTGGAACTGTTGGGAAAAGAGGTGGCCGTGGTTCATATCAAGGATTTCCGCATAGAGGACGGTGTGCTGAAATCAGTGGCGGCAGGTACCGGGGAAATGGATTATTCCGGTTTGCTGCGCTTTATGAAGAAAGAAAAACCTTATATCCATGCCACGTTGGAAGACACTCTGCCGGAAAATGCGGAGGAAGCCAGGAAGCATATGCAGAGGCTGTGGGAGGAGGCATAAGCATTCCCGCCGTCCGGCAAGCGGGGCACCGATATGTTTTAATCCAAAACAATTAACTGCCGGACATATTCATTGACAAAAGGAGTATGAAATTTGGAGGAAACCACCGATTGATAAATGTGGGCAGCCTGTATATCCTGTCCGAGCATGGCAAGCCCTATGGGGGACAGGGTACGGCGGGCGGCGGCAAGCCCGGATATCATAGGAATATTCCCGTGGGTTTTCAGCTTTTTAAGAAGGGGAGCCGCGTCCCTGCGGAAACCGAGCATGCGGGCATAGCAGACATAATCGTTTTGCACATATTCCTCCATTTGTTCCCGGGTCAGGTTTAAGAGAATATGGAGCAGGCTGCGGCTGATTCCGGAGTAGGTAAAGTTTCGGGATTTCAGCAGGCCGCAGAACTGCTCATAGCCGGTAAAGCAAAAAAGGTTCCGGCAAATTTTATCGGACAAATCCGGGCTGACATCGAAATACCGGCAAAACCCTGCGGAGGCTTCCGATAAAAGCTTATAGTGCAGCAGAGAGGAAAAATCGTCGCTGCAGACAGGGAAACTCCGGTGATAGGCATTTTTCAGCAGGCTATAGGACGAGGCCGGAACATAGGGACGGATATCGGATAATCTGCCGGAGTTCATCAAGCAATTGCGGATGGCCGAGGCGGAACTTAGGGAATGGCCTGCGGAGAGCGTCCGTTCATGATAGCCGCTTCCTTTTCGCCTTACCGTATAAGGGAGGACGGAACTGCCCCTGCGCAGCAGCGACTTGATATACTCTATGCCGAGAATATTATTGGGGGAGGAAAAAAGCCCGGGGGGATAATCCGCGGCAGCAAGACAGGATTCCAAGGCAAGACTCCGTGCCTTGGGGAAAGAATGCCCGGCTTTCAAGGCTTCCGACAGCCGGGCGCGGTATTCCTCCGGTTCCCGCAGGAGCAGAGAGGCAACGGACGAAAGCCGGGAAATGTCGTTGCATTCGCTGCCGAAGCAGAGGGAAGTCACGGCACCCAGCCTGTCCAGAAGCGCAACGGCTCCCGCGGCAAAGTATTCGGCGCTTCCTACGGAGTAAAAAAGAGGAAGTTCCAGCACAAGATCCGCGCCGTTTTTCAGGCAGGCTTCGGCGCGTATATATTTATCCGCCGCCGCAGGCATTCCGCGCTGCACGAAATTGCCGCTGATTACGGCAATCACATAATCCGCGTCCGTTATGCGGCGGGCTTCTTCCAGATGATATTTATGTCCGTTATGAAACGGATTATATTCGGCAATGATTCCTGTGACTTTCATAGGGCACCTCGTACGGCTTGCCGTTTTGTCCGCGGCAGTTCCTGATAAAATTTCATCCACAAGGGTAACATGTTTGGGCAGAGAAGTCAAACAATCGGCAAACGCAGCGGTACTAAGCCGCTAAAGAACAGCGACTAAGTACCGGCGTTTTTCGAAAGGCCGAGAAATCAATGGTTCCGTACGCAGGCCGTTTTTCTTGCCGCAGGGCATCGGCTGTCCATAGGCTTCCGGGTCTGGCAGCTGCGCAGTCACAAATCATAAAATTGATTTCCGTGCAAAAGCAAACATTTGCAAGATTTTGAGTGATATTTTGCTTGTATACACTAGGCAAATCTTGTATAATCTGTGTATATATATGTAGGGAAAGAAGAAATCCCTGTGAAAAACCAACAGACAGGAAAGGAGACTGGGCTATGTCTTATATAGACATTATTAAAGACAAGGCGAGAATCGACAGGAAAACTATCGTTTTGCCGGAAACTACGGACAAGAGAACTTTGATTGCGGCATCTCACATTATGGCGGAAGGGATTGCAAATATTATTTTGGTGGGAAATGAGGAGAAAATCATGGACGGCGCCGGATGGCTGGAGGTGGAACTGGACAGCGCGACCATCATAGACCCGGAGGTAACGGAGAAACTGGACGAGTATACGGAGCTTTTATATGAGACAAGAAAATCGAAAGGGATGACGCCGGAAAAAGCAAGGGAAATACTGAAAAACGATTTCCTGACTTTCGGCGTTATGATGGTTAAGGCCAACGACGCGGACGGAATGGTTGCGGGGGCATGCCATGCCACGGCCGATACTCTGCGGCCCGCGCTGCAGATTCTGAAGACGGCTCCGGGAGTGAAGCTGGTATCCGGTTTCTTCCTGATGGATGTGCCGGACTGTGAGTTCGGCGACGGCGGAACCTTTTTGTTTGCGGACTGCGGGCTGAACCAGGATCCGACGGCGGAAGAACTGGCGGCCATTGCGGATTCCAGCGCAAAAAGCTTTAAGCAGCTGGTAGGCACCAAGCCGGTTATCGCCATGCTGTCCCATTCTACAAAAGGAAGCGCGAAACATGAACTGGTAGATAAGGTGGTGGAAGCTACGGCCATTGCCCATGAGAAATATCCGCATCTGATGCTGGACGGTGAACTGCAGGCCGATGCCGCTTTGGTGCCTCAGGTGGCGAAATCCAAGGCTCCCAAGAGCGAGGTGGCAGGAAAAGCAAACGTGCTTATTTTCCCCAATCTGGATTGCGGGAACATTGGCTATAAGCTTGTGCAGCGGCTGGCAAAGGCGGAAGCTTACGGCCCGATGCTTCAGGGAATCGCAAAACCGGTCAACGATTTGTCAAGGGGCTGCTCCTGGCAGGATATCGTGGGCGTGGTGGCACTGACGGCGGTTCAGGCGCAGCTGGCATAGCGGATACGGACGGAAGGCGTATTCCGGGACGGGAAAGATATACGATAGCGGATTGGGAGGGAAAAGAAATGAATATATTAGTCATTAACTGCGGAAGTTCTTCCTTGAAGTTCCAGTTAATTGATTCGGAAAGCGAAAAAGTAAGTGCAAAGGGGCTGTGTGAAAGGATTGGGATTGAAGGGAGCCGGCTGGTATACAGCCCGGCAGGAAAAGAGAAGATAACTGCCGTAACGCCTATGCCGGACCATACCCGGGCAATTCAATTAGTGTTGGACGCCTTGACCGACGGGGAAACGGGCGTGGTAAAGAGTCTTGACGAAATCGGGGCAGTGGGGCACCGTGTAGTTCACGGCGGAGAGAAGTTTGCCGCTTCCACCCTGATTACGGACGAAGTGATACAGGCTATCGAGGAATGCAACGAATTGGCTCCCCTGCATAATCCGGCCAATTTAATCGGCATTGCCGCATGCAGGGAATTGATGCCGGCAACTCCTATGGTAGGCGTGTTCGATACCGCATTTCATCAGACGATGCCGGAAGAAGCTTTTATGTACGGCCTGCCTTATGAATATTATGAAAAGTATAAGGTGAGAAGATACGGTTTTCACGGAACGAGCCATTCCTATGTTTCCCGCCGTGCCGCCGAGGTGCTGGGACAGAACTATGAGGACTTAAAGCTTATCGTTTGCCATCTGGGCAACGGAGCCAGTGTTTCCGCGGTGAAGAACGGGAAATGCGTGGATACGTCCATGGGGCTTACGCCGTTGGAAGGGTTAATCATGGGAACCCGTTCCGGCGATATCGACCCGGCAATCATTGAATTCATAGCCCATAAAGAGGGCAAGGGCATTGACGATATTATGAAGGTGCTGAACAAGGAATCCGGGGTGCTGGGACTTTCCGGCGGACTTTCTTCCGATTTCCGGGATTTGGAGGACAGTTACCATAAAGGGGAAGAAGCGGGAGTCCGTACCCTGAAAACTTTTGCATACCGGGTAGCGAAATATATCGGCGCTTATACGGCGGCAATGAACGGCGTGGATGCGGTCTGCTTTACTGCCGGCCTGGGAGAGAACGGTTCTTTTGTCCGGAGCATGGTATGCGGTTATCTGGGATATCTGGGAGTGGCAATCGATGAAGAGGCCAATGGCATACGCGGGGAGGATACCGTCATATCCACTGCGGATTCCAAAACGAAGGTATTGGTCATCCCCACCAATGAAGAACTGGCCATTGCCAGGGAGACGGCTGCGTTAGTGCAGTGATGCTGCCGGGCAAAAGTGCGCCGGAGCCTGTCTGTGCCGCAAAGAGACTGTGCAGGGCTGCAGGGAGGGGAGGAGGGCGCAGAGAGCGGCTGCGCCTGATAGGAACGTCATAGTTTCCATATTTTTCTAATATATATTAACAAAGAACTTTATAGGTAGAATATATGATGAATATGGAAAACGTAAAAAAGCAGCGGAAAAATTTCCTGATTGCCCTTATCCTGTGCGCTATGTTCTTTGCGGGCAGGGGAGCCGGGTATCTGACAAAGAAACTGGAGGCGGCTTCCGGCAGACCTATTAATTCCGTCGGCTCCACGCATATTGCTGCTTCGGAGAATTGGGGGCTGGGCGGCTACGGGGACGGAATTCAGCCCACAGGGATAGCCTCGGCGGAGGAACTGAAGAAATACGATGCCTATTATGTGGGGGATGACGGCGAAAAGGTAATTTACCTGACTTTCGATGCCGGTTATGAAAACGGCAATACGGCACCTATCCTGGATGCGCTGAAAAAGCATAATGCGCCTGCTACCTTTTTCGTGGTCGGGCACTATCTGGAATCTGCCCCGGACTTGGTAAAGAGGATGTTGGATGAGGGTGCCTGAGTGATATTAATGACACGGCCGGGAACGTGACGGAAAGGGCGGGAGCCGGGGAACATGATTTTCCAAGGCTCAATCTGCATAAAATGCAGATGGCGGAAAGACGGGTTTCTTGTGCAATGTGTATTGAAAAAAAGCCGATGAAAAGACGAAAGATATAAAATGTTCCGAATAAATGAAATAAAGTCTTGACTTGCGTTGTGCGAGTTGATATAATCATAACAACAAGTAAAAACAGCCAATATTTGGGTTGTTACTGCGTCAGCAGGCAAAACCAAATTTTATAAGGCGATCGGGGGATCGGTTTATAGAATTTGGTTTTTTGTTGTGCCAAAGGGAAAATAAAAGAATGTCTGTTTCGCTTTCAAGGAAACAGATACCTTTTGGTTTGCAGCGGAGTATGGGAATTGATATAAGAGAAAAAGAAAAGAACGAGGAATGAAAATTGCGTATCGAAAAGGTGATCAACAACAATATTATTTCCGCAAGGGATAATCAGGGTGTAGAGTTGGTTGTCATGGGGAGGGGCATCGGATTCGGCAAGAAACCGGACAGTGAAATTGCTGAAGAGAAAATCGAGAAAATTTTCAGGCTGGAAAATATGGACGACAAGGAGCAATTTAAAGAACTGCTCGCTTCAATGCCTATTGAATTCATACGGCTTTCTACGGATATTATTTCTTATGCGCGGGAGAATCTGGAAATCAGTCTAAACCAGAATGTATATCTGACTTTGACGGATCATATCAGTTATGCGTTGGAAAGACATCGGAAAGGCTTAAGTTTCAACAATGTGCTATATGATGAGGTGAAATTGTTCTACCCGTTGGAGTATTCGGTCGGCTGTTATGCGTTGGAACTGATTGAAGAAAGGACGGGGTGCCGGCTGGAGGAAGATGAATCCGCATCCATTGCGCTGCATCTGATTAATGGGGAGTTGAATACCGCTATGGGAACGACTTTTTTCATGATTAAGATGATGCGTGAGATGATGGAAATCATCGAGCGGGATATTCCGGTTCCGAACGGAAGGAATTATCCGAGGGATCGGCTGATTTCCGATCTGAAGCAGCTTGCCAACCGGTTGGTTTCGGAGAAGCCCATAAGGGGGAGGAGGGATAAAAAGCTGTATCAGTTCGTGGTGGATAATTATACTCAGGAGTATGATATTATCAATAACATTAACAGTTATATCGAAAGCGAATACAAATGCAGCATGACGGAAGAGGAAAAGATTTACCTGACATTGAATATTAAAAGAATGAAAGATTTATATTTATGTTAGCCGCATCCGGCAAAGCATGACTTAAAATGTTACGGGATGCAGGACAGGAAGGGAGAAGCGGATGAAACTTTTTCAGAATATATTCGGAAAAGACAGCGGCATAGACATTGGGGCACCGGTGGCGGGGAGGCTGATAAGCATTACGGAAGTGAACGACCCTGCTTTCAGTGGGGAAATATTAGGGAAGGGCGTGGCTGTAATACCGTCCGGCACGCGGATTTGTGCTCCTGTGGACGGTACGGTCAGCACGGTATTCCCTACCGGCCATGCAGCGGCCGTGACCAGTAAAGAAGGTGCGGAAGTCCTGATTCATGTAGGGCTTGACACTGTAAAGCTGGAAGGGAAGCACTTTACCATTCATGCCAGTGAGGGGCAGGAAGTGAAGAAGGGAGATCTGCTTCTGGAAGCGGATATGGAGCAGATTAAGGCGGACGGGTATGACATTACCACACCTATAGTTATCTGCAATTCCGACGAGTTTTCCGAGTTCCATATGGCAGAGCCGGGCGAAGTGTCACAGGGCGACAATGTGCTGAGCCTGAAGAAATAAGTGCAATGCCGACGGATATGTTAATCCATGGGACCCGGGGCGGCGCATGGCAGAGGCATATACCTGCAGGACATAAAAAGGAGAATTTGGGATGGAGAGATATACCGGAAAAAGTGTACTTAAAGGAATAGCTATTGGCAGAATATACTGGTACCGGAAGCAGCATTATCAGGTAGTCAGGACGGAGGTTCCGGACAAAGAGGCAGAGAAGAGAAGATTTGCGGATGCGGTGGAGACGGCAAAGGTACAGCTGGCCGCTCTTTACGAAGAGACCCTGACCCGTGTAGGCGAAGACCATGCCATGATTTTCGATATACATAAAATGATGCTGGAAGACGATGATTATCTGGACGCGGTAAATGAGGTGCTGGAAGAGGGGCTCAATGCGGAATATGCCGTGGAGACCGCCCAGAACCAGTTTGCAGAGATGTTTGCATCCATGGACGACGAATACATGAAAGCAAGGGCTGCCGATATCAAAGATATTTCCCGCAGGGTAATCCGGATTCTTGCAGGGGTGCCGGAAGACGGAATACTGTCCGAGGAGCCGGTAATAGTGGTGGCGGACGACCTGACACCCAGTGAGACGGTAAAAATGAACAAAAATAAGATCCTTGCGTTTGTGACGGTACGCGGTTCATCCAATTCCCATACCGCCATACTGGCCAGAAGCATGAACCTGCCCGCATTGGTGAATACCGGGATGGAAGCCGGGGAGGAACTGAACGGGAAAATCGGCGTAGTGGACGGATTCCATGGGGAATTCCTGGTGGAGCCGGAGCAGGAACTGCTGGATGAAATGATTCACCGTAAAAATCAATGGGTAGCCGATTTGGAAGCCTTGGAACAGTTAAAAGGGAAAGACAATGTGACCAGCGACGGCAGGCGGATTGACATTTATGCAAATATCGGGAAAGTGGACGACGCAGACGGGGCTTTGGCGGCGGATGCCGGGGGAATCGGTCTGTTCCGGAGTGAGTTTCTTTATCTTGGAAGGGAGAACTTCCCCACCGAAGAAGAGCAGTTTTTAAGCTATAAGGCTGTGCTGGAGAAGATGGGGGATAAAAAAGTGGTCATCCGTACCTTGGATATCGGGGCGGATAAAAAGGTGGATTATTTCGCCTTGGAGGAAGAGGAAAATCCCGCTTTGGGATACCGTGCCATCCGCATCTGCCTGGATCGGCCGGAAATATTCATCACGCAGCTGAGGGCGCTGTTCAGGGCTTCTGCTTACGGCAAGGCGGCAATTATGTTTCCGATGGTAGTGTCGGTGGCAGAAGTAAGGCGGATTAAAGAAATTGTGAATCAGGTAAAAGAAGAGCTTACGACGGAAGGGCATCCTATGAAGGAAGTGGAACTGGGCATTATGATAGAAACGCCGGCAGCGGCGCTGATTTCCGATGAACTGGCCAAGGAAGTGGATTTCTTCAGCATCGGAACCAATGATTTGACCCAGTACACTTTGGCGGTAGACAGACAGAACCAGAAGTTGGAGAGCATATGCGACACGCATCATCCCGCTATCCTGAAGCTGATAGAATTGACGGTGAAAAATGCGCATAAGGAAGGAATCTGGGCCGGAATCTGCGGAGAACTGGCGGCGGATACGGATCTGACGGAAACTTTCTTGGCCATGGGAGTGGATGAACTCAGTGTTTCGGCTTCTTCCGTATTGAAAGTGCGCAAAGCGGTAAGGGACATTTAAAAGATTGGTTTGCAGGCCGTGCATCTGCCGGAGGATTTCCGGAGGCATATACAGTGAATCTGCGGAGAGAAGCCGTAGGGCAGCAAGGCGGGCCATTATATAAAACAAACAAAAAAACAGAGACAGGGGGTGCAAAAGTGAAGGAATTTCGTTTTACTATTAACGATCCGGTAGGAATCCATGCAAGGCCGGCAGGGCTTTTGGTAAAAAAGGCAGCAGAGTTCCAGAGCAAGATGACGATAAGCGGCAATGGAAAAAGCGCGGATGCCAAAAAGCTGATTAAGCTTATGAGCCTTGGCATAAAGCAGGGAATGGAGATTACTTACCAGATAGAAGGGGAGGATGAGGAAACTGCCTACGAGGCAATGCTGAATTTTTTCAAAGAGAATTTATAACAAACGGTTCCGTTAGGAAACGGAATGAGAGAAAGGACCAGGGGGTAGATTTTTATGATGAAATATTTACAGAAATTAGGGAAAGCGTTGATGCTTCCCGTGGCATGTCTTCCGATATGCGGTATACTGATGGGCTTAGGTTATGCGCTTTGTAAACAGACGATGCAGGGCGGCGAGATAACAGGATTTGTGAATCTGTTGGGATTTTTCCTGGTTAAGGCCGGTGGCGCCCTCATTGACAATATGGCATTGCTGTTCGTTGTCGGCGTCGGCGTCGGGATGGCAGACGACCATGACGGTACCGCAGGGCTTGCATCCCTGGCGGCATGGCTGATGATAACGAATCTGCTTTCGGTAGGCGTTGTTACCACATTGATTCCTTCCGTAGCGGAAAATGCGGAAAAGACTTTGGCATTCTCAGCCATTGCGAATCCGTTTATCGGTATTCTGTCCGGTATTATCGGTTCCACTTGCTACAATAAGTTCAAGAGCACCAAGCTTCCGGATTGGCTGTCATTCTTCAGCGGCAAACGCTGCGTAACGATTATTTCCGGCGTTGTTTCCATCGTAGTTGCAGCTATTCTGTTAGTTATATGGCCCATTGTTTACGGTGTGCTGCTTGCAATCGGTAACGGAATCGTAAGCATGGACGCAGTGGGCGCAGGTATTTATGCTTTCCTGAACAGGCTGTTAATCCCTACAGGATTACATCATGCATTGAACAATGTATTCTGGTTCGATACGGTTGGCCTCGGCGATCTGAAGCACTTCTGGGCAGGGGATACCAGTGCAGACGTTGCTTGGAGCCTTGGTATGTATATGTCAGGTTTCTTCCCTTGTATGATGTTCGGTATTCCGGGTGCCGCATTGGCAATGATTCATACGGCGAAAGATAACAAAAAGAAAGTTGCCATCGGTTTAGTGGCTTCTTCCGCAGTCTGCGCATTTGTCTGCGGCGTAACAGAACCTTTTGAATTTGGTTTTATGTTCCTTGCACCGGTATTATATTTGATTTATGCTTTATTGTATGGTATATTTACTTTTATAACGACACTGGTTGGCTTCCGTGCAGGCTTCAGCTTCTCGGCAGGCGCAACAGACCTTGTTTTCTCCGCATCGCTTCCGGCAGCTCAGAATACATGGATGATTCTTCCTCTTGGTTTGGCAGCATTTGCGGTATTCTATGTAGTATTCCGTTTTGCAATCGTGAAATTCGACCTGAAGACACCAGGCAGGGAAGATGATGATTTGGAAGCAGATAAGAAAGCGGTTCTTTCCAACAATGACTTTACGGAAGTAGCCAGCATTATTCTGGAAGGGCTTGGCGGCAAAGCGAATATCGTTTCTCTTGACAACTGCATCACAAGGCTCCGTCTGGAAATCAAGGATTATACACAGGTGGATGAGAAAAAGATTAAGTCGGCAGGTGTGGCAGGCGTTATGAGGCCGAGCAAGAGTGCGGTACAGGTTATCGTTGGCACGAAGGTACAATTTGTAGCCGATGAAATGAAGAAAATGTTGTAAGCGGGCTTCGCGAGGGTCAGGGATCCGTTGCTTGCAGCAGGTCTTTGATTTCGGAGCCAGTCAGGACGGAGGCCTTTGGGTCTCCGTCTGTTGGCATTATGTACGATTTTTATCAAGAAAGGAGCATGGTAATTAAAATGAAAATTATCAAAGCAAAAGACTACAATGACATGAGCAGAAAGGCGGCGAATATTATATCCGCACAGGTTATTATGAAACCTGACTGTGTACTCGGGCTTGCTACCGGTTCCACGCCTATCGGAACCTATGCCCAGCTGGTGGATTGGTATAACAAAGGCGACTTGGATTTTTCCGGGATTACAACGGTTAATCTGGATGAATACAAGGGACTTACCAAGGAAAACGATCAGAGTTATTATTACTTTATGCATGAGCATCTGTTTGGGAAAGTGAATGTGAGGCCGGAGCGTACGTTCCTGCCGGACGGGACGGAACCTGACAGCGGCAAGGCGTGCAGCGATTATAATAAGGTCATTGCGGATGTAGGCGGGGTAGATTTGCAGCTTCTTGGATTAGGGCATAACGGACATATCGGGTTCAATGAGCCGTCGGAAATTTTCGAAGCGGAAACTCATTGCGTGGATTTGACGGATTCTACGATAAAGGCAAATCAGAGGTTCTTTGCTTCCATAGATGAAGTGCCCCGTCAGGCATATACCATGGGTATCAAGACCATTATGCAGGCGAAGAAAATACTGGTAGTAGTCAGCGGGGCTGACAAAGCCGCTATTGTAAAAGAAGCATTTTTCGGCCCGATTACCCCGAAGGTGCCGGCTTCCGTGCTGCAGCTGCATAACGATGTGACGGTAGTGGCAGACGAGGCCGCATTGTCGGAACTGAAGTAAAAGAACCTACGGGGAAAAAAGCCGGAAAGGCAGGAAAAGGAGATAGTCTTTATGGTTATAAAAAATGCCAGTGTTTATACGGAAGATGGGATTTTCCTGAACAAGGATATTTATGTGGAGGGAGACTGCTTTGTAGATTCCAAGGATAAAGTCAGCGATTTGCAGGAGATTGACGCTTCCGGCTGTTATGCCATACCGGGATTGACGGATATCCATTTCCATGGATGCATGGGGCATGATTTCTGCGACGGGACACGGGAAGCAATGGCGGCAATGGCGGCTTATGAGGCATCCGTAGGCGTTACAAATATTGTGCCTGCGACCATGACACTTTCGGAGGAAACACTGTTCGGAATCTGCGAAACGGCAAAAGAGTTTAAGGAAGCAGGGCGGGAAGAGAAGAGTGCCCGTTTCCATGGCATTAATATGGAAGGCCCTTTTGTCTCCCATGCAAAGAAGGGAGCACAGAACGGGGAGTTTATTCACAATCCGGATATCGCCATGTTTGACCGGCTGCAGAAGGCATCGGGCGGCTGTGTGAAGCTTCTGGCCATTGCGCCGGAGCAGGAAGGGGCAATGGATCTGATAGCCCGGCGGCATGATGAGACGGTGATGTCATTGGCACATACATGTGCGGATTATGATGTCTGCATGGAGGCCTTTGAGAAAGGGGCTAACCATGTGACCCATCTTTACAATGCCATGAATCCCTATACCCATAGGGCACCGGGGCCGGTGGGAGCGGCTGCGGATAGGGCTTCTGCGGAAGTGGAATTAATCTGTGACGGAGTGCATATTCATCCGGCGGCAGTCAGAACTACATTTAAAATATTCGGTGACGGCCGTATAATACTGATCAGTGACAGCATGAGGGCGACGGGCTTGGAGGACGGTGATTATACGTTGGGCGGACAGGCCGTAAAGGTTACGGGGAATCTGGCTACCCTTCATGACGGAACCATTGCCGGGTCGGTAACTAATCTTTTGGACTGTATGCGTACGGCGGTGCTTAAGATGGGGATTCCGCTCCAATCCGCAGTGAAGTGCGCTGCGGTAAATCCGGCGAAAAGCGTAGGCATATACGATAAGCACGGAAGCATCTCGGCCGGGAAAAAGGCAGATGTAGTGCTGCTCAAAAAGGACGGACTTGTTTTGCATCAGGTCATTTTAGACGGAAAGCTTTTGTAGTTTTTATAGTATGCTTTAGGGATTGTTCGGATAGAATGTATTTGAAAAGTGCTTTAGTGCCCTGCTTGTGTCATTTGTGGAACACAAGCAGGGCATTGTGTCGGAAACCATACTTATCATCATCCGGATATGTCTCAAATATCCGATAGGGAATCGTTCCGGAAAGAAATGGATGAGGTGGCGAAGCTTTATGAAGAGATTACCGGGGAGAAGCTTGCCATGTATTACCGGCCGCCGCAGGGAAAATACAGCACGGAGAACCTTGCCATGGCAAAAGAACTGGGATACAAGACCTTTTTCTGGAGTCTTGCATATGTGGATTGGCATCAGGATAAGCAGCCGTCCAAAGAGGAAGCTTTTGAGAAGCTGACGGGAAGGATTCATCCGGGAGCGATTGTGCTGCTGCACAGCACTTCGCAGACAAACGGGGAGATTATGGATGAACTGCTGTCAAAATGGGAAGAAATGGGATATGTTTTCAGGCCTCTGTCGGATTTGGTGCAGTGACCGGGTCTGACGGTATTTTAGGAATCCGGCATAAAGTGCGGCTTTCGGGCATATTTTATGTTAAGATATGGACGGGGTTAGGCGGTATGGGGAAATTTTCGACGGATCAGAAAATCCAGTTAGTGCAGAGGATACGGGCAGAAAGTATGGATAACAGAATGCGGATGAGGAGCAGGGAGCGGATGCTGTATGGCACGTCAGGCAAGGCGGAGGAGGAGTTTCCGCTCTATAGCAGGGGATACCATGATTTTGGAAGGAGCGGGAGGGAAGGAGAACTGTATGCGCTGGAGGAAAACGGAGGGAATGCGGCAGAAGGCTCTTTTTCCTCCTTTAAGCTGCGGCTGGTGCTGTCCGCGGTGCTTTTTACTGGATTTCTGCTTGCGGATGCAGGCAGCGGTATGATTGCCGGGATTTCCACGGCGGCCGTGAGGGAGGAAATCAATAAGGATTTTGATACAGGCTTGGAGGAAGTAGTATTTGATTTTGAGGACAGTTTCCCGTATACTTTGTTTAAGACAGATTCAAAGGAATAAGGAATCGTCTCTAAGGGGAATCATGATAGCCAAAGTGAGGTGCAGGGTTATGATCGGGAAAAAACTTCCGATAGGGAAAAAGCTTCCGATAGGGAAAAAGCTTCCGATAGGAGAAGAATTCTTTCGCAATATAAGGACGAAAGGGTTCTATTATGTGGATAAGACGGAATTTATCAGTGAACTTTTAATGACCAGGGGCAGTGTAAATCTTTTTACGCGCCCCCGGCGTTTTGGCAAAAGCCTGAACATGGATATGCTTAAGGCCTTTTTCGAAATCGGTGCGGATGCCTCTTTGTTTGAAGGTCTGAAAATTGCGGAAGAAAAGGAACTTTGCGAGCAGCATATGGGAAAATATCCGGTCATTTCGGTCAGTCTGAAAGATGTGGGTGGGGAGGATTTTCAGACCGCCTATGAGACTTTCCGTACGATTATCAGTGAAGAAGCCGCGCGATTGGATTTTCTCATGGAAAGTGAAAGCCTGATGCCGTATGATAAGGCAAAGTTTCAGCGCATGGCAGAGAATCAATGGGAAAAACCGTCAGACTTTTATAATAGCCTGAAATTGCTGACAAGGCTTTTGCGGAAGCATTACGGAACCGCCGTCATTGTGTTGGTGGACGAGTACGATGTGCCTTTGGACAAGGCATATCAGAACGGATATTATCCTCAGATGGTAAATCTGCTCCGCTCTATCTTCAGCCAGGCTCTCAAGACAAATGAGAATCTTGAATTTGCAGTGATTACCGGTTGCCTGCAAATTGCAAAGGAAAGTATTTTTACAGGCCTTAATAATTTTAAGATACGGGCAGTTTCAGATATCCGGTTTGCGGCATGTTTTGGATTCACGGATCAGGAAGTGAAAGATTTGCTGGATTATTATGGCCTGGGGGAGAAATTTGAATTGTTTAAGGAATGGTATGACGGATACCGGTTCGGAAATATTCACATATACTGTCCTTGGGATGTACTGAGCCAGTGTGATAAGTTTCGTGAGTCGGCAAATGCCCGGATGGAGCCTCATTGGGAAAACAGCAGCAGCAACAGTATTGTGAAGGATATTCTGGAACATTCGGATGAGGCTGTGAGGGCAGAGATAGAAGCGTTGATTTCCGGAGAATATGTGGAAAAGCCGTTGATTCCGGGGCTGACTTATTCCGATATAGACAGCGGAGAGCCGCAGAAAAGGCAGACTTATCTGTGGAGCATACTTTATGCGTCAGGATATCTGACGGATGCAGCAGAGCCGCTCGGAAAGGTTCATAAACTGGTAATTCCGAACCGGGAAATTCTTGAGATTTATAAAGAGAAAATCCGTGCATGGTTTCAGGCAAAGACCGTGAGCGATACGGAGCAGTGGCAGAGATTTTGTGCGGCAATAAAAACAGGAGATGCGGGGACGGTTCAGTCAATGTTCAATGGTTTTTTGGCTGCTTCCATCAGTATCCGTGATACTTGCAGCCGTAAAGAAAGAAAAGAGAATTTTTATCATGGAATGCTCCTTGGCCTGCTGCGTGCAGAAGGAAGCTGGATTGTGAAATCAAATGCGGAAGCCGGTATCGGGTATACGGATATTATGATTATGGTTCCGCCGGAAAAAATCGGCTGCATTATAGAAGTGAAGTATGCGGAGGACGGTGCCTTTGAGACGGCATGCAGTCAGGCGATGAGACAGATTGAGGCGACAGGATATGCGTCGGCCTTAAGGGCGGAAGACTTAAGAACCATTCATAAATTCGGCATTGCCTGCTATAAGAAAAGTTGTAAGGTGGTTCATGAGAAAGAGTAAGGAAGGATAACCATGAGAAAATTAGCCTTAAGTGATGAGATACTATTGAAAATCGAAAAACCCGCACGTTATATCGGCAATGAGGTGAACAGTGTCATGAAAGACCCTGAGAAGGTGGAGGTGCGTCTTGCCATGTGCTTTCCAGATGTCTATGAAATCGGTATGTCGCATCTGGGCATTCAGATTTTATATGATATGTTTAACCGCTTTGAAGATGTATGGTGTGAGCGGGTTTATTCGCCTTGGGTGGACTTGGACAAGATTATGAGGGAAGAGGGAATCCCTCTTTTTACGCTGGAATCTCAGGAACCGGTGAAAAACTTGGATTTTCTGGCTATTACAATCCAATATGAGATGTGCTATACCAATATTCTGCAAGTCTTGGATTTGTCCCGGATACCGCTCCGGGCGGCGGACAGGACTTGGGAGCATCCCATTGTGATAGGCGGAGGTCCCTGCACTTATAATCCGGAGCCTATTGCAGAATTTTTTGATGTGTTTTATATCGGGGAGGGAGAAACCCGTTACCGGGAATTTATCGACCTTTATAAGGAAGCGCGCCGGGAAGGCGTGGCAAGGGAAGAGTTTCTGCGCCGGGCGGCAAAAGTGCCGGGGATATATGTGCCGGCTTTTTATCGGGTGGAATATAAAGAGGACGGCACGATTTTAGCCATGCGGCCCAAGGAGGAAGGGATTCCGGAAAAAATCAGGAAAGAAATCGAAATGGAGGTATCGGATACCTACTATCCCCGAAAGCCGGTGGTGCCCTTTATCAAAGTGACACAGGATCGGGTGGTTTTGGAAATTCAGAGAGGATGTATCCGGGGCTGCCGTTTCTGTCAGGCAGGGCAGCTGTATCGGCCGGTACGGGAGAGAAGCCTGGAAATGCTGGAAGAATACGCTTTGGACATGCTGAAGAATACCGGCCATGAGGAAATATCTTTAAGTTCCTTAAGTTCCAGCGATTATTCCAAGCTGCCGGAACTGATTGATTTCCTAATGGGAGAATGCAGTAAAAGAAAAATCAACATTTCTTTGCCGTCCTTGCGGATTGATGCGTTTTCCCTGGATGTCATGAGTAAGGTGCAGGATGTGAAGAAGAGCAGCCTGACGTTTGCGCCGGAAGCGGGAAGCCAAAGGCTGAGGGACGTGATTAACAAAGGACTGACCGAGCCGGTCATATTGGAGGGGGCTGCCATGGCCTTTCAGGGAGGCTGGACCAGAGTGAAGCTTTACTTTATGCTAGGGCTTCCGACGGAAACGGAAGAGGATATAGAAGGAATCGGAGATTTATGCAATAAAATTGCGGCAGTCTTTTTTGAGACGGTGCCGAAAGAAAAGAGGGTGAACGGGAAAGTGCAGATTGTGGCCAGTACCTCCTTTTTCATCCCGAAGCCCTTTACTCCTTTCCAGTGGGCGAAGATGTGTACGAAGGAGGAGTTTCTGGGCAAGGCATATATGACACGCAATTCCATAAAAAAGCAGCTGAATCAGCGGAGCATTAAATACAATTGGCATGAAGCGGATGTCAGCGTACTGGAGGGTGTGTTCGCAAGGGGGGACAGAAGGATTTCGGAAGTGATTTTGCGGGCGTACGAAAAAGGATGCATTTTTGATGCTTGGAGTGAATATTTCCGGAATGAGATATGGATGGATACCTTTGCGGAATGCGGCATAGACCCTGACTTCTATACGACCCGGGAGCGGGAAGAGGATGAAGTGTTCCCTTGGGATTTTCTGGACTGCGGCGTAACGAAGGAATTTCTGCTGCGGGAATGGAAGAAAGCATTGGAGGAGACCGTTTCCCCCAACTGCAGGGAAAAATGCCAAGGATGCGGCGCAAGCCGTTTCGGAGGCGGCATCTGCTTCACCGACGGAAAGAACGGAAACGAAAAATAGCATCGGCCCGTGCGGAACGGGTTTCTGCGGAACTAAAACAGCATAAACCTGTGCAGCGCCTCAAGCAATATGCGGCTGAGCAATCAGACGGAGATTGCTTGACGGGTGTTTGGTGTTGCACAGGTTTCTGCGGAACTAAAACAGCATAAACCTGTGTAGCGCCTCAAGCAATATGCGGCTGAGCAATCAGACGGAGATTGCTTGACGGGTGTTTGGTGCTGCACAGGTTTCTGCGGAACTATATATAAGAAGGGAAAGGTTTATGAAAGTACGGATAAAGTTTGCAAAGTCAGGAGCTATGCGTTTTGTAGGGCATTTGGATGTGATGCGGTATTTCCAGAAAGCTATCCGCAGGGCGGAAATAGACGTTGCCTATTCGGAAGGCTTCAGCCCTCATCAGATTATGTCCTTTGCGGCACCTTTGGGAGTGGGGCTGGAGAGCAGGGGAGAATATTTTGACATCGAAGTCCGTTCCCTAACCACATCGGAGGATATGACGGAGAGGCTGAACCGCGTGATGGTGCCGGGCATGGAGATCTTGAGTGTCACTTTGCTGGAAGAGGGGGCGAAGAATGCCATGGCAAGCGTGGCGGCTGCGGCATATTCCGTCCGTTTCCGGGAAGGGTATGAGCCGGCATTTGACTGGATAAGCAGGTGGGCGGTTTTTTACGGACAGCCGGTCATATCGGTGACGAAGAAGACAAAGAAAAGCGAGGCACTGTTGGATCTGAAACCATCCGTTTATTCGGCGGCTGCGGAGATAGGGGAAGACGGCATTCCGGTACTGTGCATGCTGGTGGATGCCAGCAGTTCCGGTAATGTGAAGCCCTCTCTTGTTATGGATGCATTTCTGAAGGAAAACGGAGGGGAACTTTCTCCGTTTTCCCTTCTGGTTACACGGGAAGAGACTTATACGGATGTGGGGGAAAAGGGCAGGCGGAATCTGGTGCCTTTGGATGCCGTAGGGAAAATTTTCTGAAGAAGGAAAGGCGACGGTATGGGTGACAAAAAATACATTATATTGCGGCGCGGCAGTCAGATAGTATCTCTGCTGCTGCATGGGAACCGGCTGCAGTCCGTCCATGTGCAGGAGGAAAAAGAGGGCGGCATATTAGGGAATATTTATGTGGCACGGGTGAAAAATGTGGTGAAAAACCTGAATGCCGCATTTGTGGAAATTAAGCCGGGAGAAAACTGTTTTCTGGATCTGCGGGATGCCAGAAAACCGGTGCTGCTCAACCGGGACTATGACGGCAGGCTGCTTGCCGAGGATGAAATCATTGTGCAGGTGTATAAGGAGGCAATGAAGACGAAGCCGCCGGCAGTTACCTGCAAACTTTCACTGGACGGGAAATATTGCGTGGTGACGGCCGGGAAGGCAGGGATTGCCTATTCGGCCAAGCTGCCGGGGAAAATAAAGGAAAGGTTAGGGGAGCGGCTGGAACATTCGGATTTTCCGGTGAACCGTTTTTCCGAAACTTACGGAATCGTAATCCGTACCAATGCAAAGGAACTGAAAGAGGATTTAAGCCCTTTGACAGAAGAGATAGAGGAACTGTCCGGGCGGCTGGGGGATATTTTGCAGAACGGGGTGCACCGAACCTGTTATTCCGTGCTTCTGCGCAAAACGGCAGGTTATTTGCGGAAGCTGCGGGATTTGCGGGCGGACTGGTGCGACGAGATCATTACGGACGAGAAAGACATCTATGAGGAAGTCCGCAATTTTATGGAAGAGAACCCGGATTTCGGCCTGCCGCCCCTGCGGCTGTATGCGGATGAAAGGCTGCCTCTGGCCAAGCTTTATGCGGCGGAAACAAGGCTGAAGGAAGTGCTGGATAAGAAGGTGTGGCTGAAGTCAGGGGGATATCTGCTGATAGAGCCGACGGAAGCGCTTACCGTGATTGACGTGAACACGGGAAAAACAGTTTCCCGGAAGGAAGCACCGGAGAATCATTTCCGGACAAATATGGAAGCCGCCGAAGAAATTGCCAGACAGCTTTCGTTACGCAACCTGTCAGGCATTATCATCATTGATTTTATTGATATGGAAAACGAGGAATACCGAAATTCGCTGACGGCACATTTCGGCAGGCTGCTGAAACAGGATGCGGTAAAGACGGCACTGGTAGATATTACGGCACTGGGATTGGCAGAAGTCACACGCATGAAGACAAGCCGTCCGTTAAGGGAACTGCTGAGTGTCAAGGGCGGAGATTATGCGCAGCAAAAGCCGGCGCAGGAAAAGGAAGGGCATTGAGATGAAACTAATCGGGATGGAAAAAGTAAAGGACGGGAAATATTTAAAAAATTATGAGCTGACCTATCTGAACAAAGCAGGCCGGGAGAAGAAATATGAAATTGTCAGCAGGAAAGAACTGACGGATGCAGGGGACATCGGCAAAAAGGTGAGCGGCATATCCATAGCAGCAGTCAATGACGGAAAGCTGCTGCTGCTGAAAGAATTCCGTATGGGTGTGAATAAAACCGTATATAACCTCTGCGCGGGGATGATAGAAGAGGGAGAAACGGTGATGGACTGCATCAAGCGGGAATTATATGAGGAAACGGGGCTTTCGGTAAAGCAGGTAATAGATATTCTTCCGGCATCTTTTGCGGCAGTGGCCATATCGGATATGAAGACACATATAGTCTTTGTGGAAGCGGAAGGGACGTTTGAGGACCATACTTCGGAGAATGAAATGATTGAGGCCGATTTTTACAGCCGTGAAGAGACGGCGGCTCTTCTTCAGACGGAAGAATTCAGTTCGCGGGCACAGATGGTTGCCTATTTCTTTTCCAAGAATCTTTTTCCGGGCATCGGTAAATGAGAGAGCATGGAGCATTGAAATGCAGTGCCTGAGTGCCGTCGTTTTTGAAAGTTTCGAATAAAAAACATCCTTCCGGAAGCTTCCGGATACGGACTGAGGCTTAACGGAATGACATTGCGGCAGATTGGGAATCGTTCTTAAGAAACGCTTTAGATATGCCTGCCAGACAACGATAATATGTTGTCGGAAAAAGTACTGAAAAAAATAGACGGAAAACAATATAACGCATACGAATCGGGGATATTTCCCTTTTCGTATGCGTCTTTTTTTTACTCCGGCCATTAAAAATGATAAGATGCAATACAACATAATCCCCCTGATTACAGATAAAATGCGCTTTCGCACAATACCCCATTTTATGAAACGGACAGACTGCAGAAATCTTGACAAAATGTATAGGAATTACGTTACTTCGTTTATGCTATCACAATTTTCCTCAAAAATCAACCATATATTTAGAAATTGTTTATGATTTCAATACTGATTTACATATTTTTGTGGAATACTTTAAGATAAGCTGATTTTTTTAGGCCGTCAAATAATACGTCAGCATTATAAGCTATCTGCGGGAAGCTTTTAATGACATAAGAAAAATGAAGATTCAAGCAAGAGAAAGGAGACAGGTATGCCAAGAAAAGGAGAAAACATTTACAAAAGAAAGGACGGAAGATGGGAGGGAAGGATTTGGCAGGAGAATACTTTGCCGGGCAGAAGAAAGTATATATCGGTGTACGGAAAAACCTATAAAGAAGTGAAGCGGAAGATGGAAAAGACGAGGAACGGGCATATACAGAGCAGCAAAGGCCTGCCCAATATGGAAGAAGCAGCCGGCATCTGGCTGGCGGATAAGAAACAGTCCTGGAAACCCACCACTTATGCGGCTTATCGGCAGATTGTGAATAAATATATCGGGCCTTATTTAGGGAAAATAAAAATTAATAAGGTAGACAGTCAAGTGATGGCAGATTTCCATGCCCTTCTTAGGAGCGAACAGGAAAATGTGCTTTCCGCCAATTATCTTTCCTATATTTGCGCCGTTGCGCTGAGGGTGCTTGCCTATGCAAAGAAAAAATACGGAATCCAGATGTCAATTCCCGAAAACCCGGTGGTGAAAAGTAAAAAAGGGCAGGTCATCCCTCCGGGGGAGCATGCCATGTCGGTGCTGGAAGAATACCTGATTGCGGACAGCGGAAAGGACATGAGCCTTGGCATACTGGTGGCCTTTTACACCGGAATACGCATCGGGGAACTGTGTGCGCTGAAATGGGAGGACATAGACTTGGGCGAAGGCATCATTTATATCAGAAGGAACATTCAGAGAGTGCAGAATACGGAGAAGGAAGATGCCAGGACAAGCATTATCATCCAAGCGCCGAAAACCGTGGATTCCATCAGAATCGTCCCTATCCCGCCGGTATTGCTGCCGCTTTTGGAACAGCACCGGAAGGAAAATGGCTGTCATGTCATCTGCGGAGCCAGGAACCCTTGGGCGGATCCGCGGACGGTGCAGTATCAGTTTAAAAAAATATTGGAAAAATGCGGACTGGAGCATTTCAATTTCCATATGCTGCGGCATGCGTTTGCCACAAGATGCATTGCCAAAGGGTTTGACGTGAAAAGCCTGAGTGAAATTCTGGGGCATAGCGATATCCGGCTGACGCTGAACCTCTATGTGCATTCTACCGTACAGCAGAAGAAGCAGCTGATGAACCGTTTTGACACGCATCTGTATCAGGAACAGCCTTAGTTTAGGCCGTCAAAGCAACCGTCGGGATTTTATTTCTTTCATATATAAAATGCGTTATTTCCGAGGAAAGAGGAATCGGTTTTCTTCTTTATCATAAAATGGGGTATTTTGTGAAAAGAAGATACGGATTTAAGAACCGGCAGTTCTTTAGATATGTAATCGGAAAAGCATTGTCAAAATAATAAAAATAATATCAGGATAAAAAAATCCAATAAAAAATCATATATGGAAAGAGGGCAATTTACATATGGAAGCAAATAACGCAGAAAAAAGAAAAAGGAACATACGGATCTGGAAAAAACCGGGGGCAGCGTTTCTTCTGGCACTGTTCCTGGGTCTGACGGCAATCGGCACGGCATCCTGCGGGCAGGAGCCGCAGGAAACGGCAGAAGAGCCCGCACCGGAGCCGGCAGCGGCGGAGGAGCCGGAAAGCGTGGAAGAGGAGGAGCCGGAAGAAGAGGCACCGGCGGAAGAAGAACCGGAGCAGGCGGGCGAATTGCAGGCTCTGATTGATATGGGGGTGCCCATTCCGGAAAAGGAAGTGGACTTTGAGGATTTACAGGAAAATGTCAATGAGGATATTTATGCCTGGATATACATACCTGACAGCAAGATTGACTATCCTATCGTCCAGCATCCCATCGATAATTTCTATTACTTAAATTATAACTTGGACGGCAGCTATGGCTATCCCGGCTGCATCTATACGGAACGGTATAACAGAAAAGATTTTGCCGACCCGCTTACGGTAGTATACGGACACAATATGAAAAACGGCACGATGTTTGCCGGGCTGCATGATTACGAAGACATAGAATATTTCAGGGAACATCCTTATGTATATGTATACACGCCGGAGAAGCTTTTTGTTTATGAGGTTTTTGCGTCTCATGAATACGGCAATGAGCATTTGCTCTATAACCATGACTATGCGGTAAAAAGCGAGTTCAAAAAATATGTGGATAGTATCCTGGAACTGAGGAGCATGAACAGCAACCGGGCGGAAGAAGTGGAAGTTACCGAGGACAGCCATATTTTGGTGCTTTCCACCTGTATGGCAAATAAGCCGGACAACCGTTATCTGGTACAAGGAGTATTGCTCAATGAAGATTAAGTCGGAATTTGTTCGTACTGCCATCCGTGCGGTACTTGTGCTGGCGGCATTGGCGGCCATATGCATCGGTACCTTCTTTGCCATGCAGGCTTCGGGCAAGAAGCGGCTTTATGACGGCGGCAGCGGCGGGCAGATGATTATGTCCCAGTCTGCGCTGGCAGAGACCGTGGAAGTGCCGGAGGAAGAGGCGGAGAACTGGCAGGAGGGGGATATCCGTTATCAAGGCCGGCATTACCGGTACAATGAAGACATGCTGACCTTTCTTTTTTTAGGGATTGATAAGCTGTCGGAGGTGGCTCCCGTGAAGAATGGCATAGACGGCGGACAGTCGGATGCCATTTTCCTGTTGACCATGAATCCTCACAATAAAGAAATCTATGTCATCGGTGTTCCGAGGGATACTATGGCAGAAATTGATGTATATACGAAGAACGGCGATTTTCAAGGGACGGGCGTGGGGCAGATTACCCTGCAGCACGGTTACGGGGACGGGGCTGCCGTAAGCTGCGAACGCAGCAAAAAAGCAGTGTCGAAGCTGTTTTATAACCTGCCCATCCATGGTTACTGTGCCGTCAATATGGGTGCCATCCCCCTGATCAATGACGCGGTGGGAGGCATTGAGGTGGAAGCCTTGGAGAGCATAAATTATTCGGATTTCCGGATTAAGGAAGGGGAAAAGGTGCATCTGGACGGGATGGAGGCCTATCATTACCTGCATTACAGGGATGTGACGGCATTCAGCAGCGCAGGCCGGCGGCTGGATCGGCAGAAGCAGTATCTGAACGCCTATGCGTCGGCGGCCATGGAAGCCGTTAAGAAGGATGTTACGCTTCCCGTCACATTATATAAGACTTTGAACCGATACATGGTGACGGACATTTCCGTAGATGAGGCAAGCTATCTGGGGCTTCAGATGTTGGAATATCATTTTGACACGGACAATATGTGTTCCCTGAAGGGAGAGACAGTCCGGGGAGAGAAGTTTGAGGAGTTTTATGTCGATGAAAAAGCGCTCTATGAACTGATACTGGATGTATTTTATGAAGAAGTCATGGAGTGAATGAATCAGGTATTAGGCCGAAAGGCTTGATATAACCACATGAAATGTTTGGGGAAAGGAGAAAAGAAATGAAAAGAAAGAAACTTTATAGCATGTTGGCGCTTGGCTTGGCAATGTCGCTTGTCATGTCGGTGCCGGTAAGTGCAGCCGGAGCGTTAAGCCCGGATACTGACACAACGGTAGTGGAGACTCCCAATGAGGACGGAACCACGACGGTGGTTGAAACAACTACGAAAGAAGACGGCAGCGTAAGCAAGACGGAAACGGTAAAAGACGAAAACGGCAACGTAATCAGGGACACTACCACATCTACGAATGCGGCAGGGCAGATTACGGAAGTGGTTGTGAACAATACCCTCAGTGCCACGGATGAAATTACGGATCTGGCAGGAAGCGCGGAAGCAATGCCCAGCGGCAATACCGTAGCGGATGCGGATGTACTGCCTCCTGCGGATGTAACTGACGAGGCACAGAAAGCGGAATTGGAGTCAGAGTCCATGAATCAGTTCACGGCCATTAAAGCAGACGAAATCAAGGTTGACAAAGCCGGCCTGAATATTAAGGTTTCCCCGGTAGCGGCTGCAGTACAGTCCGTGGCTAAACAGGCTGCGGCTAAAATGGCAACTACTATGGGACTGAATGTTGCGGACGACAAAATCAGCCTGATGGCTTCCGCTGAAATCAGCGTGGAGAACCAGGACGGAACGGTCAATGTGAAGATTCCCATGACCGAAACACCGGATACGAGCAGATATACTTATTATGTGCTTCACTTTGATGTAAAGAACAATAAGTGGGAAACCGTAAAAGCGCAGATTACCAGTGACGGTATCGTTATTGCGGCATTTGATTCCCTTTCACCTGTATTTGTCGTAAGGGCGGATGCAAAGCTTCCGGCTACGGACAACGGTGACGACAACAATAACGGAGACAATAACAACGGCGGCGATAATGGCGGCAGCGACAACGGCAGCAGTGACAGCAGCAGCAATTCCGGCTCAAGCTCCAATGCATCCGGAAACAGCTCAAAGGCAGGGACTGCACCGGCTTCCATTACCCCTTCCAACCCGGGCGTATCCCCGAAGACAGGAGAATAATCTCGGAAACAAAACGTAATGACCCATTATTAATCATGCATGATTAGTCAGCGGGTAAAACCGCAAATATTTGTTCCCAACATGTGGTTGTCCTGACGTCCCGCGGAAAACGCGGGCGCAGGGCTTAAAGGAAATATGTATGTTTATATAGGGTACGGAAATTCCCTTTTTTGATAGTCAAAAGTTGAAACAAGTGTGGGTTGGCGCCGTTTTCAGCCGGAACGGCGCCTGTGAAAAGAAGAATCGTTTTTCGGATATGAGAGGCAGAGCAGAGACGGGCAGCCGATGCGGAGAGTTGGTAAAAGGAGAAGGCATATGGATTCACTGACAAGGGATATAGAAAGCAATTATTTAAAGAAGGATATTGATATCATGGGATACCGCGATTTATATGCCGGAAAATCCTGGCTTTATAAGTTTGTCAAACGTCTTTTTGATGTTGCGGCTTCTTTTTTGGCCTTGCTTGCCTTATCCCCTGTTTTTCTTGTCACGGCAGCGGCCATCCTGTTGGAAGACGGCGGGCCGGTATTCTTCATACAGCCAAGGGCCGGCCGGGATATGGAACCCTTTGATATGTATAAGTTCCGCAGCATGTACAGGGATGCGGACAAAAAATTTCAGGAGATGCTGAAAGACAATGAGCAGTCGGGACATGCCTTTAAGATTAAGGATGATCCCCGCGTCACAAAGGTTGGGAAGTTCATAAGGAAATACAGCATAGACGAACTGCCGCAGCTGATAAATATTCTGAAGGGGGATATGAGCATTGTTGGACCCAGGCCCATCCTGACCTTTCAGATGGAAGAATGCAATGAATACGAGAAACAGAGGCTTATCGTGAAGCCGGGCCTTACCTGTTACTGGCAGGTGGGGGGCAGGGCTGACATTAAGTGGGAACAGTGGGTGGAATTGGATCTGAAGTATATTAAGGATATGGGAGCATGGACGGACATTAAGCTGATATTGAAAACAATCCCTGTCATCTTTCATGGGGACGGGGCTTATTAGGAAGAAACGGAACGGCTGGGAAAAGGGGCAGGAAGCAGACCCCGGCTTGGCAGGGGATATGGGGCTGAAATGGAAAATGAAATTGCGGCAGTTGTGGTGACTTATAACCGGAAAGAACTGTTAAGACAATGTTTAGATAAATTATTAAGTCAGAGAGAAGCCTCCTGTGACGTGATTGTGATTGACAATGCAAGCACTGACGGCACGGGGGAGATGGTTCGGACATTGTATAAAGATATCATTTATATGAATACAGGTTCAAACTTAGGAGGAGCGGGAGGCTTTCAGATTGGAGTAAAGAAAGCAATCCTTCTAGGTTATCGTTATGTATGGATTATGGATGACGATACTATGCCGGAAGCTGATGCGCTGAGTGAACTTATAAGAGCCGACAGGAAACTTGCAGGGGACTGGGGGTTTCTTTCCAGTATAGCCTATTGGACAGACGGGAAAATATGTAAAGCTAATAAACAAAAAAAGACGATATTTACATTTATAAAGGGGGAAGATTATGCTAAGGAACTTGTTCCCGTAATGATGGGCTCCTTTGTGTCGTTATATGTGAAAAGCAGTGTGGTAGAGGAAGTAGGGCTGCCTATTGCGGAATATTATATATGGACAGACGATTATGAGTTCTGCGGAAGAATATCCGGAAAATACAGATGCTATGCCGTTTCCAAAAGCAAGGTGGTACATGCAATGAAAACGCATACAAAAGCGGATTTGGCATCCGACCATATTTCACGGATTGAAAGATACCGATGTCTGTTCAGAAATGATGTGCATTGTTACCGTAGGTATGGTATTCAAGGCTGGATATATATAATATGCAAAGATTTGTATAACGTGATAAATATTTTGGTAAATGCCAAGGATGGCAGAAGGGAAAAAATAAAAGTTCTATTAAACGGGGTAAGGGAAGGGATTCATTTCAGCCCGGAAATAGAGATGGTACATACTCGTGCGCAAAGTTAAACGGGAAACCGGAAGAAGCTGTCAGTTGTCATACGGGCGGAAGGAGAATCAATGGAAGCGGGTCTTACATTGGAAGCTGTGCATCAATTGCTTTTGGAAATGTATAAAGTTGTATTTGAAATCTGTGAGAAACATAATTGGAAACTTTTTGTGACGGGAGGGACTGTTTTAGGGGCTGTGCGTCATAAGGGGTTCATACCTTGGGATGATGATATGGATTTGGCATTGCCTAGGGCGCAATATAATCAGTTTGTCCGGGCAGCTAGGAAAGAACTGCCCGGATATATGGCGGTTAAGCTGAATGAAACGGCTAGGTCGTATAGGATTATTGATACCAGATATAAAGTGCAGCTGGATGCCGTAACATCGGACTGGCAATTGGGAGAGGGAGATGAGGCATATTTATTTATAGACCTTCAGCCGTTTGACGGTGTGCCTTCCAATCCTGCCTTACGGTTTCTGCACAGTGTATCTGTTTTTTATTGGAGAATGTGTTATAAATTGTGCCAAACAGAAAAGCTTCATACAGGTTCTTGGCGTTCGCCTATTACAAACTTTATTATCCGTATAGTAAAAATGCTGCCGTTTGGACCGACGAATAAAGCAAGATATCTGAAGAAATATATGGCATCAATGAAGCGTTATGATTATAAAAGCTGTGACTTTATAGCGGATTATTTCGGAAAGTACCGCTTTAAGGATATTTATCCGAAGAATTGGTGGGAACCGGGGATAATGGCAGATTTTGAAGACATAAAAGTACGTCTTCCAAGTGAATATGACAAATATCTGAAGCAGATATATGGGGATTATATGGTTCTGCCTAAAAAAGAAGAACGTATCGCCCATATGGTCAATACAGGCCGAAAGGCTGTGAAGTAAGGGAGTGGCGTTGGAGATTATGAATGTAGCGCTTATTATTGCGGGCGGAACCGGGGCAAGGATGAAACAAAACATTCCGAAGCAGTTCCTGAATGTTTTTGATAAGCCGGTTATTGTTTATACATTAGAGAAGTTTCAGGCTTGCCGGGAGATAGATGCTATCGTTGTCGTGGCGGTTTCCGGTTGGGAAACTATGCTGTGGGCTTATGCTGAGCAGTTTGCAATTACGAAGCTGAAAAGCATTATAGCGGGAGGGGCATGCGGACAGGATTCCATTTACAGAGGAATTGCAGAAATCGGGAAGTATTATACAGGAGAGGACATTGTTCTTGTCCATGATGCCATAAGGCCTATGGTGTCGGAAGAAATCATAGAGGGCTGCATCAGGGTAGTGAAGGAAAAAGGCAATGCCATAACAGTGATTCCGTGTCAGGAGGCTATGTTGGAGACAAAAGATCAGGAATCCACCGTATCCAGTTATCCGAGGGAACAGCTGAAAAGGACGCAGACACCGCAGGGTTTCTTTTTGCAAGATCTTATGGATATGCACAGGGAAGCGAAGGAAAAGGGTATCGTAAACTCCGTGGCAACCTGTACATTGGCAGTGGAATTGGGCAGGATTCTGTATTTTTCCAAGGGATCGGAAAAAAATTTAAAGTTAACGACAGTGGATGATTTGGATATATTTAAGGCATTGCTGAAAGAAGAAAAAGAAGGGTGGATAAAATGTTAGACTTATGGAGCCTGGAATCTTATCGTAGGGAACTTGACCGGACTTCCGTTAAGGAGGAAGTGTGGAAACGTATGTATGGTAAAAAAATTCTCATTACGGGATCTACAGGCATGATAGGTTCTTTTCTGGTTGATTTGCTGAGGAGAAAAAACGAAGAACTGTCTCCGGCCGACCGGTTTTTCTTGATTTTGCCGGTAAGGAATATTGCCTATGCAAAAAAACGTTTTCCCGGCTGCGGCGAGTCCGGGGAAGTAAAATTATATCAGACAGATTTAGCATGTATAGGGCAGGAGCCGGAACTGCCTGCCGCTGATTATATTTTTGCCGGGGCAGGGAGTGCAGACCCAAAGCAGTTCGCGGAGAATCCGGTGGGAACGATGGAAAGCAATCTGTTCGGAGCAATATGCCTTTTGGAAGCGGCAAGGAAAAGCCCAGGAAGCAGAATGGTCTATATATCCACCGGGGAAGTATATGGAAGCGGGGGAGCCGGGACGGAAGAATTTAAGGAAACGGATGCTTTTTATGTGAATTCCATGGACGTGCGCTCCTGTTATCCAAACAGCAAGCGGGCAGCAGAGACATTTTGCGCTGTGTATCATAAGCAATATGGGACAGAGGCTGTGGTCGGAAGGCTATGTTATATATATGGGCCGACGGCAAAGGACACGGACAGCAGGTCGGCAGCACAATTTTTCAGGAATGCAGCTTTGGGACAAGATATTGTATTAAAAAGCAAGGGGGAACAGATTCGTTCTTATTGTTATGTCTCGGATGCCGTATCCGCTTTGCTTCATCTCATAGTGTATGGAAGTGGCGGGGAAGCGTATAATATATCGGATTCCGGTGGCAGCAGTTCCATTCGTGAATTTGCAGAGGCAATTGCGCGGGAAGCCGGGGTGAACTGTGTTTACGGAATCGCGGAAGAAACGGAAAAAGCAGGATATTCTAAAGTGCCAAGGGCAGTGCAAAGTCCCTGCAAAATCAACTCCATCGGATGGGAAGCAAGTGTTTCCCTGGCCGACGGCATACGGAAAACAATTCAAGTATTGCGTGGATGAGAGGGAATAAGATGGAAAACAATAAGGCTGAAATCAAATTCAGTATTATCATACCGGTTTATAATACGGAGAAATATTTAAAAAAATGTTTACAGAGTGTCCTCCATCAGACTTACGGAAATCTTGAAATCATAATAATCCATGATAAATCGGAGGATTTTTCGGGAGATATCTGTGATTCTTATGCCTCTCGGGATGAAAGAATTATGGTTTTCCATAGGGAAAAGGGGGATGTTTCTTCCGCAAGGAATATGGGATTGGATGCCGCAACCGGTGATTATATTGTGTTTGTAGATTCCGACGACTGGGTGGAACTTAATTTCTGTGAGGAGATGAAAAAAGCAATAGATGTCCATGAAGGGGCAGATATCATTAAAGCGGATTATTTTATCGAGAAGGGAAAAACATATCCCGTAAAGCTGTTTTGCAGGAAGATTTCCGAAATAGAAACGGCGGAAGAAAAGGAATTGCTGCAGCTGGACATTTTTTCAAGGTATTATGATACAGATTATTCTTGCGAACTGAAAGACCGGGAAATTGATGCCGGATATGTATGGGCAGGGGCGTACCGCAAGGAATTGGTTTCTGCACTCCGTTTTCAAGGCAGAAAGGCAGAAGACTCCCTGTTTAATCTGTATGCCGTACAGGGGGCTGGGCGGATTATTTATAAGCCGGTGCCATTGTATCATTACAGGCAGAACAATGCTTCCGCTTCCTTCCGGTATAATGCCGGAAGGAAGGACGAATATTTATTTCATTATAAGCAGTGCATTCGGTTTATCAAAAAATATAAAAAGAACAGAAAGTTTCAAATTAGTTTATCGATACGAATGGCAAACAATATCATTGCAAATATAAACGGCACCATTGCCCATCCTGAAAGTCCTCTTCATTTTGCTGAAAAAGAACAGGAATTGAAGCATCTCATGAATATTCCCTGCTATAAAAAGGCTCTTAAGAATGTGGCTGGAATAAAGTATTTTCCGATGAAAAAGAGATTGGTGTTTGCGCTGTTGGGGATGGAATGGTATGGGGCGGTAATTGCTTTGGCAAATATGCAGTGGCAAGTGAAAATGCATTTACATAAATGATAAGGTGTGAAAAGGGAAAGGGCGAAAAGTTATGGACAAGTTAAAAAAAATGTTGCCGGAAAAAGATGTGCTGTATTATATTGCTTTTTTTGTCTGGTTTTCCGGTTCTATGTTATTTGGGAGAAGCACATTGAAAGATTTGCCAGGAATAAATGCGGCATTTCTTCTGAAAAAGGTCTGCTATCCCATATGCGCCGTACTGATTTTATCAGTTATGTTCCTTTCTGGTTTTTTTTGCAGGCCTGACAAAAAGAAAATGAAAGAATATATTAAAGTTGGGGCATTATGTCTGCTATTTTTCGTGAGTTGGAGGATATCTGGATGGGGAACTTATTTTATGCAGCTTATGTTTCTTATTTCCGCAAAGGAAGTAGATCTGCAGAAGCTTCCCCGTGTTACGTTAGTCTCCCAGTGTATTGTGGTAACATTGATTATTTCCCTTGCCTTGACAGGGGTCATAGAAAATATCAGCTATGTTTATGAACGGATGAATTCCATGTCGGTGTACCGTCAGGCATTGGGTTTTGTTCATCCGAATGCTTTGGGTGCACAGATTGTGCAGTTTTGCATTGTTTGGCTTTGGATTAGATGGAAAAATTGGAAGTGGTACGATAATTTGGTGTATGCCGTAGCAGCCTGCTTTATTTTTATGGTCAGCAATTCGGTAACAAGCACATTGCTCATATTGCTGATGGCGGCAGTGAATGGCATTTACTGGATTTTGATAAACAAAAAGCGGACGGAGATCTATGAAAGATTTATGTGCATATGTGTATTGGCAGTACCCGTCATGAGCATACCGTTAGCTTATCTATGCACGGAAACAAATAAAACGTTTGCAGTGCTTGACCGGATTATATCTTGGCGATTCATTATGGCAAACCGGTTTTTAAGAGAGTATCCGGCCAGCTTGCTTGGAACGAGAATGCCCGCGGCTGACGGTACGGATCTTCTGTACATAGATATTCTTGTAAAATATGGCGGAGTTATTTTGGCAATTATTCTTTTTGGTATGTACCGATTGATGAAGCATGCCATAAGCAGAAAGATGTATCCGCTTGTTATATCGATTTTTATTTACACATTGTACGGAATTATGGAACACTATCCTTATCTGCTGATGTATAATTTCACCCTCGTCTATTTAGTGAATGTGATATATGGCGGAAAGGACGGGACGGATAAGAAAGATGGGGGATGGGGCTGCCGTGAATGTTAAGCTGAGCATTGTTGTGCCCGTGTATAATGCAGAGAAATATGTAGGGGAATGCCTGCGTTCACTGTGCAGCCAGACGCTGCGGGAAGTGGAAATAATCTGTGTGGACGATGGTTCAACGGACGGAAGCCTTGCGGTAATAAACAGGTTTAAGAATGAAGATTGCCGGATAAAGGTGATAAGAACAGAAAATAAAGGACGCTCTGCGGCAAGGGAAAGAGGGTGCCGGGAAGCGTCGGGCGCATACATTACTCTGGTGGATGATGACGACTGGGTAGAGCATGACAGCTATCGGGTTTTAATACGGCGGATGGAACAGGAAGACGCAGATGCCGTAATTTTCAATTGGTATCTGAATGACGGGAGAAAAGAACGGAAGTGTGATGCTGTCAGGAAGGACAGAATGATTACTGATAGGACAGAAATCTGCCGGTTGGGGATGGCTGGCTTATGCCCGCAGGTCCACCCGGCGGTTTTTCGGTATGAAGGATGGCCATGGAATAAGATTTATAAAAAAAGTGTTTTTGACAGAGCCATGGAAGAAGGGAATCTGTTTCGGGAGATAAGACATTTTGAGGATGCTTATATGAATATGCGGCTATTGAAAGAGACAAGCAAGCTATTGCTGTCTAAGGAGTTTGGCTATCATTACCGAAAAGGAAATCCATTGGCTGGTACGGAAAAGTATTATGATACGCTTCCGGACAGATCGGATTTTATGTTCTATAAAGAGTTTGGCCGCAAATATGGATTAGAGAGCCTGGATTATTCTGCCGCCGTAAATGCCATGGAAGTCAATCTGTTTTGGGATTATATTACCAAGCATCATTATTTCCATAAAGATAACCCGGACAGTTTGAGGGAACAGAAGAAGGAGATAAATCATCTGCTGGCAGGACGGTGTGCCGGGGAATGCTTTTTCCCCATTAAGAAAGCAATGGAGAAAGTAAATCCCGATTGGATAAACAGTCGTACGATGTGCTTTCTGGTAACACATCATAAAGTGTCTTTTTTATCTTTGTATATTGGTTCCAGAATCAGTCTCGCAGGACAGCTGGCCGGATGCATAAAACGGAGGGAATGGAAATGATTATAGCAAGAAGCCCGCTCAGGATATCCTTGGGAGGGGGAGGTACGGATTTGCCGTCATATTATCAGGAACATGAAGGATTTCTGATATCGGCCGCTATAGACAAATATGTATATATTACGCTGCATAAAACTTTTGAGAAGGAAATCATATTGAAATATTCCAATATGGAGAAGGTAAAAAGCGGAAAGGAAATCAGGCACCCGATTTTTCGCGAGGCTATAAAATTGCTTCATATGGAGGATTATCCGATGGAAATTTGTTCTATGGCAGATATTCCGGGAGGAACGGGTCTTGGTTCGTCCTCCACTTTCACAACGGCTCTCCTGAAAGCACTCCATACGGCAAAAGGGGATATTATTAGTACAAGGACATTGGCCGAAGAGGCCTGTGAAATCGAGATGAACCGCTTGGGGGAGCCGATAGGAAAACAAGATCAGTACATAGCGGCGTACGGCGGCATTACCTGCATGAACTTCCGTAAGGATGGTTATGTATGGGTGGATCCACTGAATCTCTCACAGGAGACGTTTTATAATCTGGAAGATAACTTAATACTGTTTTTTACGGGCTTTACCCATACGGCGGGAAATATACTGAAGGAACAGGATGAAGCAAGCAGAAAGAAAGATACGGATATGATAAACAATCTTCATTTTGTAAAGGAATTGGGATATCGGAGCAAGGAAGCTTTTGAGCGGGGGGATTTGGATGCATTTGCGGATATTATGAATACTCATTGGGAGTATAAGAAAAAGAGAGCGGGAGCCATGAGCAACCCGCAGATTGATAAGTGGTATGAATTGGCAAGGGCTAACGGAGCAAGGGGAGGAAAGCTGATCGGAGCCGGAGGCGGGGGATTTTTAATGTTTTATGCCAAGGACAAGCAGAAGCTGCGTCACGTTATGCGTCAGGCCGGATTGGAAGAAGTGCGCTTTCGGTTTGAGATGGAAGGGACGAAGGTTTTATAGAGAGGCGGGAAGAATGGAAAACGGACATAGGGATTCACTGCCGATGCCGGAGGATATACAAGTTGTGGTATTAATGGGTGGTTTGGGCAGCAGGTTGGGGGAAGAGACTAGGAATCGGCCGAAAACGCTGGCCGACATAAACGGTACGCCTTTTTTTGATTATCAGCTTCGGCTGCTGAAAAGTTACGGGTTTAGGAAGTTTCTGTTTTTGGTAGGATATATGGCCGGGCAGATTGAGGAACATTACGGGGACGGAAGCAGATATGGAGTGGGCATTGTTTATTCTTATGACGGTGAAAGGCTTCTCGGGACAGGGGGAGCTGTCCGGAGGGCTTACGGGAAGTTGGAAGAGGATTTTCTGCTGCTCTATGGGGATTCCTTTATGGATATTGATTATAAGGAAACCATATACCGTTATTTTAGGGGAAAACAGATAGGCTGTCATGCATTGATGACAGTGATGGAGAATCATGACAGTTTGGATCGCAGCAATGTGATTTACAAAGATGGCCGCATTCTTCTGTATGATAAGAAGAACGGAAAAGCAGAAATGCATTATGTTGATTACGGTGTGGGGATGTTCGGGAAGCATCTTTTCAAAGACTGCGAAGAGGAAACTTTCTTTGACTTGGCGGAATTGCAGAACAGATTATCCTTGGAGGGGAAGCTGACAGCACAGGAAGTCACACGCCGTTTTTATGAAATCGGACTTCCGGCATCGCTGCAGGAATTTAAGAAATATGCCCGGAAAAGATTTGGGCAGAGGCGGAGAGCGGTCTTTCTTGATCGGGATGGCGTGATTAATAAAATAGTTTTTCGGGACGAGACGGAACAGCTGGATTCCCCGCTTAGGAAAAGCGAGGCAGAACTGATTGACGGAGCCGCAGACGCCATGAAAATACTGCAGCAGGAGGGGTATTATCTGTTTATTGTGACTAACCAGCCGGCGGCGGCCAAAGGGAAAGCCTCATTGGCGGATTTGTATGATGTGAATACTTATCTTTGTAAAATCTTGAAGAAAAACGGTGTTTTTGTAGACGGTGCGGAAATTTGCCCTCATTATCCGGAAGCTGCTGTCGGTGTGAAAGAAAAGTTCCTGATTGAACAATGCCGGTGCCGGAAACCGGGAACGGGGATGGTGGATGCATTGGCCGGCCGTTTTTCCATAGATAGGAAACAGTCTTGGATGGTGGGGGATTCTTTTACGGATATATTAGCCGGAAGGAGAGCCGGTCTGCGGACGGCTTTTATCGGCAATTATAAGTGTGATGTGTGTAAATGCCTGGAATATGAGAAACCGGATATGATATGTTGCAATTTGGTGGATTTCATAAAGCAGAAGAAAGAAGCAGGTACTTAAATGCCGGTTCACGGAGGGGAAAAGTGCAGAATAGGGAGTTGCAGGATAAGTTGTTTGAAATTTTCATATATGTCAGGGAAATCTGCGAAAAGCATGGCTTAAGGTACTTTGCCATAGGAGGGACATGCATCGGGGCAGTCAGGCATCATGGTTTTATTCCGTGGGATGATGACTTGGATATTGCAATGCCGGACAGAGATTATGAAGAGTTTTTGCGGATTGCACCGAAGGAATTGCCGGAGCATCTGGCAGTCATGGATTTTGGCGAGAATATATGCGCGAGGATACATAATGTCAATACGACGTTGGTTGAGGTATGGAATCCCGATAAGTACAATAGTGGAGTTTTTATTGATATAATGCCGTTCTATGGGGTTCCTGAAAGGAGAAGGCAGCAGATTTGGCTGGGATATAAGGTCAGGTTTTTACTGAAGCTTTATCAGAAGCAGAAATCCAGGCTGTGTGATAACAGAAGAATAGCCGGGAAATTATTGTGGTTAATTATGAAACCGTTCCATTGTCTGGCCGGTCAGGATTTTTATCCGAACTTATGGACTTGCATGGTCTCCAAAAGAGATTTCGATTCTTCCCGATATACCGGATTTACATGGTCGTATCATCTGGAAAAGAGGATTTTTGAAAGGGCTTGGTTTGACAGTTATGAAGAGTTTCCTTTTGAAAGCACTACGATACGCTGCCCGGCGGGATGGGATGCTTATCTGACAAAGCATTTCGGCGACTATCGGACGATTCCGCCGCAAAGTGAGCAAGTGAGCAAACATATATATTTCCTAGATTTGAATGTTTCTTACAAAAAATATCAGAAAAAGGGAAGAAAGGGGGAGGGACAGCATGGTAATCGGCTATACGGCAGGGGTTTATGATTTGTTCCATATCGGCCATCTGAATCTGTTAAAAAATGCAAAGGGTATGTGCGATAAGCTGATTGTGGGGGTTACGGTGGACGATTTGGTAGTCTATAAGGGAAAGCATGCCATGATACCTTTTGAGGACAGGCTGGAGATTGTGCGCAGCTGCAAATATGTGGATGCCGCGGTACCCCAGTATGACATGGACAAGCTGGCCGCCTGTAGGAAACTGGGGGCATCCATATTGTTTGTGGGAGACGATTGGTATGCTACGGAGAAGTGGAAGGAGTATGAGCAGGAATTCACAAGGGAAGATATAAAGATTATTTATTTCCCGTACACCAAAGGAGTTTCCTCCACGCAGATTTCCAAGGCCTTGAAAGCAGCCAGGGAGTGAGGGGGACGAAAAACTCATTCGCGAAACAAGAGGCGGTTTCATTTAATGGCCTTTTGCTCGACAGCATTGCTTGGACAATGCACTTTAAGGGCACAAAGATGCAGGAGGGAAGGCATGAAAACGGAAAAATCCCGGACGGTGAATGTGCTGCGGAATATGACCGCAGGTATGTTTGTGAAAGGTATCACATTAGTTCTCAGCTTTGTCTCAAAAACTATATTTATCAAGCTGTTGGGCATCCAATATACGGGGGTATCCAGTCTTTTTACGGATATACTGACTGTGCTGTCACTGGCGGAATTGGGCATATCCTCAGCCATTACTTATGCTTTGTATAAGCCGGTGGCTGAACAGGACGGGAGGCAGATTGCCAGGCTGATGAATTTTTATAAGACCGCATATCGGGTGGTGGCATTGGCCGTGCTGTTCTTCGGACTGGCATTGGTGCCTTTTCTGGACAGGCTGGTGACGGATGTTCCGGACATAAAGGAAAGCATTACTCTTGTTTACATGCTGTATCTGATGAAATCCGCCTGCTCTTACCTGTTCATCTATAAATCGGCCATTCTGAACGCAAAGCAGAAAAAATATGAGATATCTAAAATCGAGGGCAGCATGGCAGTGGTGAAGCTGCTGACGGAATGCTTGGTTTTATGGCTGTTCCGGCAATTCCTTGTATACCTGCTGGCTGACATTCTGCTGACTGTTCTGCAGAATATCCTGATTTCCAAAAGGGCGGAAAGGGAATATGACAGCAGGGCGGGAGGAGACGGCGGGAAGCTAGGGAAGCAAGAAAAGCTGGCGATTCTGGCGGATGTAAAAGCGTTGGCGATGTATCAGATATCGGGGGTATGCCTGTCAGGGACGGACAGCATTGTTATCTCGTCCATGCTGGGAACCGGCCTGGTAGGTTTGCTGAGCAGCTATAAAATAATTCTGCAAAGCGTCACATCCCTTCTTCAGCAGTTTTTTAATGCGGCGAATGCGGGCGTGGGGAATCTGGCGGCGGAAGGGGAACGGGAAAAACAATACCGGCTGTTTCAGGGGCTTAATTTCGCCGTATTCTGGGTGAGCACTTTTTGCAGCACGGCTTTATATGTATTGCTGAATCCTTTTGTGGAACTTTGGCTGGGGAGGGATTACCTGTTGGGGGAGCCGGTGGTGCTGGCCTTGGTGTCGGACTTTTATATTACTAATATGATACGCTGCGTGGCACTGTTCCGTACTTCCAACGGGCTGTTCGTCCAAGGAAGGTACCGACCGGTAATCATGACGGTTATCAATGTGGCACTTTCCGTGTTGCTTGCTTACCGGCACGGTATCTTCGGGGTTCTGATTGCCACGGTGATTGCAAGGGCGGTCACACAGGTCTGGTATGACCCATGGCTGATTTACCGGGAGATATTCCGGAAAAATGTGGGGGAATATTATAAAAATTATATCGGCTATTTTCTTACGGCCGTCATAGGCATTCTGCTGATTCAGGCAGCTGCCCGGATGGCCACAGGCATGGCTGGAAATCCGTGCCTTCTGTTTTTGCTGAAAGCGGTGCTGTGCCTTGCGGTTCCTAACGGGCTGATTGTTTTATTCTGGCATAGGACGGAGCAATTCGGGGAATGCGTCCGGCGTATCGGAAAGATTGCAGGCATGGTAAAGGGAAGAGGGAGAAGAAATGGAAGATAAGAGATATTGTATGAGCTCGTTTTTAATGTTTCGGACGGTAGCGGACGGCACGAAGTCGTTTGACGGGAAATCCGCACCGAACCTGTGGGAGGATGTCCGGCCGCGCAAGGGGATTCATGACAGCAGGGAACTGGAAGATTATTTAAGGAGACGGGTGCGGGAAACCTGTGGGGAGAAACGGGCGGCACTGGCTTTGAGCGGAGGCATGGATTCGGCCATCCTTGCCAGGTTTATGCCGGAAGGTTCCGTCTGTTACACCTTCCGGTGCATTGTGCCGGGGATGCAGGTGACGGACGAAACGGGGGCGGCGGCGCGGTATGCGGAAAGCTGTGGCTTGGAACACCGCATTGTGCAGATTTACTGGGAAGATTTTGAGGT
The DNA here is from genome assembly GCA_910579645.1 of uncultured Lachnospiraceae bacterium. Taxonomy (GTDB): domain Bacteria; phylum Bacillota; class Clostridia; order Lachnospirales; family Lachnospiraceae; genus Kineothrix. The sequence goes on from CAJTVK010000012.1 coordinate 42,672, forward strand.
ATATGCGCCGGTGCTGATGGCGCATAAGCATGCCCCGATTCATTCCATAGAGGTACAGATTTACAAGGCCGCTCTGCAGGCTCTGCGGGACGGAGTGGAAACGCTGATTTTCGGGGAAAGCGCGGACGTGGTCTATGGGGGGATGGACGGGCTGCTTTCCAAGGATTGGCTGGCCGGGGATTTTATGGAGCGGTATTCCTATGTCATGCCTTATAAAGCCTTGGCCGAGCCGGAACTGGTTTTGGAGCCTTATCAGTGTTTTGTCAGGGACGGGCATATCGATCCCCATGCTTTTGTATCGGAAGTGTTCCGGAAGGAAGGGATGGGTTCTTACATCAATGCCACGGAAACGGCGGGCTGTCCTGCCGTATGCCCTTTTGGGGAGACGTATCTGGCGGAACCCATTGACTATGCCCGCATCCGCGCAGGGGAAAACAAATATTTGGTACGGGAGATTTTTTCGAGGTTATATCCGGATATGAGACTGCCGGCGAAGCTGCCTATGCCCCGTCCTATGAATGAGTGGATGAAGGACTGGAAAGGGCCGGTGCGAGGGGAATTTCTGCCTCATTGCACGGATACTATGAATGGCGACCAGAAATGGCTTGTCTGGGCATTGGAGCGTTACCTGAATTTACTGGAGGAAGGGAAATGAAAAGGATAGCAGGAGGCCATATAGAAGGTGTGGGAATGGCACTCTGCATATGCGCAAACGGAACAGAAATAGTTTAAGAAAGAGGAGAAGCATGAAAACAGAACAATACATTGAAAATTATCTGAAGGAAACGGAGCTGATTGCAAAGCATCTGCCCCGGGAAGGAATCGCCAAAGCGGTGGAACTGCTGAAAAACATAAAAGGGCAGGGGGGCAGGCTGTTCGTGCTGGGCGTGGGAGGAAGCGCGGCAAATGCTTCCCATGCGGTCAATGATTTCCGTAAAATTGCCGGCATGGAAACGTATGCCCCTACCGACAATGTGTCGGAACTGACCGCAAGGACCAACGACGAAGGATGGGACACTACTTTTTCGGAATGGCTGAAAATATCAAGGCTGAATGAGAAGGACGGCATTTTGGTTTTTTCCGTGGGCGGAGGCAGCGAATTCGCTTCGCCGAATATCGTAAGCGCGCTGAGGCTGGCCAAAGAAAGGAAAGCGGCTGTCATCTCCATTGTTTCCAAGGACGGAGGCTATGCCGGTCAGGTTTCCGACGCATGCATGCTGATACCTGTGGCAGACGGGCGGAGGATTACGCCCCATGCCGAAGGGTGGCAGGGAATTCTGTGGCATTTGATGGTGAATGCCATGGCGGAAGAGCAAAAGAAAGAGACAGAGGACAACGGAGAGGATACAGAGTCCGGCTGGCCCGGGCTTAGGGGGTACAGCAAATGGATATAAAAGAACTGAAAATCAAAGTATTTGCCGACGGGGCAGATATCGAAGGGATGAAAAGGGAATACGGAAAGGGATATGTGAGCGGATTTACCACAAATCCGACGCTGATGAAAAAAGCAGGGGTTTCTGATTACATGGCATTTGCCAAGGAAGCCGTGCAGGCTATTCCGAATCTTCCGTTGTCCTTTGAGGTATTTGCAGACCGATTTGAGGACATGGAAAAAGAAGCTAAAGTTCTGGCGGGAATAGGGAAAAATGTATATGTGAAAATTCCCATAACCAATGCCAAGGGGGAGTCGTCCGTTCCCCTGATACATAGGCTGTCGGAGATGGGAATGCGGCTCAATGTGACGGCTGTGTTTACTTTGGAGCAGGTGGAAGAGGCCGTGGGGGCTTTCGCGGAAGGGACACAAAACATTGTATCTGTATTTGCCGGAAGGATTATGGACACAGGGGTGGATGCGGAACCGCTTATGAAGGAAGCCTTGGCACTTTGCCGGAAGAAAGCAGGGACGGAACTGCTATGGGCAAGCTGCCGGGAGGTGTTCAATATTATAGAGGCAGAGCGGTGCGGTGTGGATATTATTACGGTGACCAATGATATTCTTGGGAAACTTCCTTGCCTGGGGAAGGATTTGGCAGAGTTTTCCCTGGAAACTGTCAGGATGTTCGCGGAGGACGGTGCCAGTCTGGGATACTCCGTCTGCGGCCGTTCAGAGCGGAAAGTATAGCGGAACGGGAGGCGGTATGAAGAAGAAAAAGAAATTTTTCTTTTGGTATACGATTTTATTTGCGGTCAGTGCTTTTTTTGTATTTTCATGGTACTTTTTGGCAGGCAGAACTTTGATTTGGCAGGCAGACGGCTGGGCGCAGCATTATAAAGCCTTGGTTTATTATGCGAGGTATATGCGGGATGCCATCAGGGGGGTAATGGCCGGAGAAGGGCTGGTTCTGCCGGCATGGGATTTTGGCATTGGGGAGGGAAGTGATGTTATAGGGACGATGCATTATTATGCAATCGGCGATCCGTTCACTGTTTTTTCCGTATTCGTTCCTACAAAATTCCTGCCTGTTTATTACAATGTCAGCGTATTGCTGCGGCTATATTCCGCCGGGGCGGCATTTTCCCTGCTTTGCTTTAAGACAGGGCAGAAAAGCCGTTTTGCAGTGATGGCGGGTGCGCTTTCCTATGCATTCTGCTATTGGGCAATATATAATGCGGGAAGGCATCCGTTTTTCCTGAATCCGATGATTTATTTCCCGCTGCTGATTTTCGGGATTGAAAAGATAATTAGGAAAGAACGGCCATTTGCTTATATGGCGGCAGTATGCATCGCGGCAGTCAGCAATTTCTATTTTTTTTATATGCTTGTATTGCTTACGGTCGTCTATGTGGCGGTCAGGCTGGCTGTTTCTTACAGGAAAGACGGAAAAGAGGGGCTGAAAGTATTTCTGCGCATCGGCGGGGCTTCTGTTTTTGGCATTTTGATGGGGGCAGTCTTATTTCTGCCTGTCTGTTATATATTTCTGAGCGACTCAAGGCTGTCTGCCGGAAGTACGGTTCATTTATTTTATCCCCTTTCCCATTACAGTCAGCTGCCGTCGGCATTTCTTACGGCTGTCGATTCTTACAGGATGTGCATGGGATATACTGCGCCCGTGCTGTTGGCAGTGTTTCTGATGTTTTGCAGGAAAAAAGAATACAGGCTGCTGAAAGCACTGTTTATAACGGGGATTATTTTTCTGCTGTTCCCTTGGTTCGGCTATGCTTTCAATGGTTTTTCTTATATGACAAACCGTTGGAGCTGGGCGTTTGCGCTGCTTGCTAATTATATACTGACCGTGATGTGGCCGTCTCTTATGGCCTTGCGCCGGAAAGAGGCGGTGCTGCTGCTGTTTTGCATGGCAGGATATTTTTTGCTGTGCATAATGCTGGAGTATTCCAGAAATGCGAAAACCTTTGCGGCAATCATTCTGGCATTGTTTTTTCTGCTGCTGATTTTCCCATATGACGGTGTGCAGGAAGAGCGGGGGGTAAAAACAGGAAGAAAACAAATATTGGCCATGGCCATTGTTTTTCTGAGCGTGCTGAATATGAGTTTCTGGAAAAATGCGGCGGCAGCCGGTAATTATGCGGCAGAGGGGAAGGAAGCAGTCCGGGTGCGGAAGGAACTGACGCAAAATGACGCGGCGGCGGTTAGGAAAGTGGCAAAAGCAGAGGGTATGGATTCCTTTTACCGCTATTCGGGGAGAGGCATGCGGACGAATGTGAATATATTGTCCGGCATATCCACAACACAATATTATTGGTCGTTATCCAATCCTTCTATATCATTGTTTCGTTCCGAAATGGAGGTACGGGAGCCGGGGGTGTTTAACTATCAGGGATATGATGACAGAACGGCATTGCTGGCATTGGCGGCTGTCCGGTATTATGCCGTTCCGTCGGGAGATTCCGCGCCTGTTCCGTACGGGTTTTCTTATGTGGACAAAATCAACGTAAAGGAAAGTGAGACAAAGGAAACTTTGGAACGGTTAAAAGAAGAACTGGGAACGGAGAACCTTACGGAAGAACAGGAAAAAAAGCTGCGGAATGCCGCACAGTCTTGGTTTTCCGTTTACAGAAACGAGTATGCGCTGCCCCTAGCCTATACTTATGGTTCATGGATCGGGGAAGAGGAATGGGATGTATTGCATGCAGTGGAGAAGCAGGAAGCTATGCTGCAGTGCGCATATGTGGAAGGATATGAAGGAAAACTGGAAAAGGGGGAGCCGTATCTGTCCAGTGTGGATGTTGATTTTACATTGTCCTGCAATGACACGGGAGTCACGAGACAGGGAAATACATTTGTGGTTACAAAGAGCAATTCTTCTGTCACTTTGGAATTTGAAGGGCTTCCGGACTGTGAGACTTATTTTTCTGTAGAAGGTCTTTCGTTCCGGGGGATTCCGGAATATTTGCTGTATTTCGGAGAGGAAGAGGCAGACCCTCTGAATCTTTATAACCGGACGAATTGGGAACTGCTGTCTTTTAAGGATAAAGAGGCGAAAAGGAAAGGGATGATTTTCTGGGAGCCTCCGGGGCAGGTTAACCTGCCTGTCAGAGCCTCCTCCGGCGTGGCAAAGACGCTGGAATATTTTACGGAAGAGAACAACGTATACAGTGACCGGCATGATTTTACCATCAATATGGATTATCAGGAGAACCCGGTCACTTCCCTGACCGTTACGTTTTCCAATATCGGTACATATTCTTTCGATTCCATACATGTATACTGCCAGCCGATGGAAAACTATGCGCGGCAGATCAATGCCTTGCAGGAAGATGCTTGGACGGAGTTATCTGTCGGCACGGATATGGTCAGGGGAGAGATTTCCCTTGACACGGAGAAAATGGTATGTTTCTCTGTTCCGTATTCTGTCGGATGGAGAGCTTATGTGGATGGGAAGGAAACACAGCTGTATCAGGCGAATATCATGCATATGGCTGTAGAAGTGCCGGCAGGGGAACATACGGTATTGCTGGTATATAAAACGCCGTTCCTCCGTCTTGGTTTTTGGATTACAATAGGGAGTTTTACGGTCTTTCTGGTTTGGGGAGGACTGTCCTGTTACGGAAAGCAATCTTCGGTTTGGTGCCGCGCTAAGACGCTAAGAGGGTGAACCGAAAAAAGCCGGAAACTATCTTGTAGCGACCGGTTTTTTCTGATAAGCTATTCCCATGGGTGCTGCCATAACGGTAGGCGGCCAGTCTTTCTGCGGAGGACTGTGACCCTCCGATTACAATGTATGTGTTTGGCTTATGCCTGACCGGATTCGAACAAAAGCAAGGAGCCTGGGGAAACGGACTGTGAAAAAGAATTCTGAAAAAGGAAAGAAAAAGGTAAAAGCCGCATTGAGTTATACTGTTATTTTGGCCGTCGGCCTTGGAATTTTGGCAGGCTGTTTCGCTGCAAAAGGGAATGGAAAAGCTTTGCCGGAGACTGGCAGTCATTCTTCCGAAACGGAGCCGGCAGGAGATGACGGCTCTGTCGTGATAGGGAATATGTCATTTTCCATACATGAAAACAAACAGGATATTCTGGAAAAACTGGAGGAAGCCGATTGGGTCTATAGTGCCTTTGAGGATGCGGAAGAAACCAAATATGATTCCTGTTATTGCGTAGATTCATGGATGCAGATATATTTTCTGAAGGAGGAATGCGTCCGTCTAAGAATGATTGATGTGGTTTCCGAAGATTTAGCAGAAGCCGTGCGGACATGCAGAGGTCTTCGGCCAGGGGATACTTATGACCGAATGGTGGATTTATATGGAGATTCTTTTGAAATGCATACATACATCGACAGAGGGGTATATACGGTATATCGTTATTTTGCCGCAGGCTGTGTCTGTGAATTCGGAGTGCCGGGAGAATCCACGGGTTCGGTTTATAATGTAGATATCTATATTCCTAATCTGGAGCCGGTCTATGATTATGGGGAAGAAGTGACGGACTGACTGAGTTTTCGGCAGATGTTCTGTCAAAGAAAAGTGTAGTTAAGGAGGCGTGGAAAATGTCGTCGAAGGAGATTTCCAGAGGCTATGTCAGGAAAGCGGCAATGCAGGATGTGTCAAGACTGGCGGAAATTTTAATCTTTACAAAAAGAATGCATTACAGATCCATATTTCATAATGATAAAGTTTCGTTTGGCGAAATGCAGGTACTGCCGCTGGCGCAGGAATATCTGTCAGAGCCGGGAAAACTGGAAAATATCTGGGTGTATGACGATGAATTTGTAAAAGGGATTATCCGTATAGAGGACAGTTGGATTAGGGAACTGTATGTGGATTTTTTCTTTCAGAAGAGCGGCATCGGAACGGAATTGCTGAATTTTGCAGTGCAGGAGTATGATGCGCGGAAGCTGTTTGTTTTGGAAAAGAACCGCAGTGCGATTGATTTTTATGAAAAGCATGGTTTTTCTTTGACGCAGGAACGCCGGAAAGAACAGGGGACGGAGGAGTTCCTTGTGAAAATGGAAAGATTGTTTCCGTCACGGAAATCAATTTTGTAAAATTTTCAAAATATAATAAGGATCAAGCAGGCAATCTAACATGATCTTGGAGATTGCCCGCTTGGTTCCTGCCCTATCCTTGTATTGCTTAATGACATTTATCGCAAGTTTCCTTAACATATTCAAGTTCTGCTGGATGCCCCTGTCCTCCACACGGCAGAAATCTTCCCCAAAATGAACATCCAACAGCCAGTGCATCGTCTCCACTGACCATTCCATACGTGCGTGGTGCAGCAGTTCCCTCGCTCCCAGTTCCCGGCTGGAAATGTAATAATGCCATTCACTTGTCTTTCC
>CAJTVK010000013.1:0-19525 GCA_910579645.1 uncultured Lachnospiraceae bacterium
CTCGAAAAGCATCCTCAGTGAAACATACAGGTATTTAAATCAGTTTATACTAGTTTGCCTGCTAAAGCAGCAGAAAGAAATAAAATTCAAATAAGGTATGGAGCGGTCATGCCGTACACCGTGCAAATGAAGGAGGTGAATTTCGGATACATACCGGGGCATGGAGCGTGCAGGCGGCGGAACTTTTCAGACAGCGGAACTTTTCAGGCGGCGCATATTGGCAAATGGAGAAGGAGTGAGGGTAAAATATGGATAGGAAAAGAATAAGGAGAAAAAGAATAAGGGGAATAAGATTAAGGAGAATAAGAGGGATAAGACAGTGGATGGCAGCATTGGCATTATTGCCCGTTTTATTGCTGAGCTTATGCGGATGCGGAAAGAAAGAGGGCAGCGGGCCGGAGGGGGAGGGGACGGGCGTGCAGGCGGAAGGAAAATATGAGGCGGAATTCTTATCCTTGGAGCAGTACTGTGAGTCTGTAAGTGCGGTTAAGCTGGGAGAGGAAAAAATATTTTTTGCAGGTACGGAAGACAAGGAGGAGGCACTGTATTTGCTGGAAATCGGGAAAGAAGGCGCGGAGAAGGTCTCCTTGGATACGGAAGCAGGGGGACGTGTGGCATTTATAGGGGAAGATGCGGAAGGGAATCTGCTTTTGGCTGTGACGGTCTATGAAGGCAATCCGGTGGCGGACGGAACGGTTGGATATGTGGAGATAAGGAAGGCGTCACCGGAAGGGAGTATTCTGGAAACGGTGAATACCGGTAATTTATTTCATGGCAGGGAAGCGGCAGTTTTTTATATCAACGGTTTATATCAGGATGCGGAAGGGAAGTATTATATTTCCTCCGTGGAGGATGTGTATGTGCTGAATCCGGACGGCAGCCTGTTTTTTCAGGTATCCGCGGGCGCGTATCTTTCTGCTATGTTTGTATTGGAGGACGGCAGAGTAGTGGTGGGCTATGACGGGAAACGTGGCTGGAATCTGGAAACGGTGAATTTGTCCGGGAAGGACTTAGTGCCTTTGGAAAGCGGCGTTGCCTTCCGGAAAGGTGTTTACCGGAAGGGGCAGGATGCGGATATAGCCTATGTGCAGGACGGCGTGCTGTATTTATGCAATCTGGAAGAGGAAGAGCCGACAGCGGTGCTGAACTGGCGGGAAAGCAATATTGACAGCAATAATATAAGGGATTTTGCCCTATTGCCTGACGGGAGGGTGATAGTGCTGACGGTGGATTACAGCGCAGGGGCAAAAAAAGAAATTGCCATTCTGACGGAGCAGGAAGACGGGGCGGAGCAGGAGAAAATAAGATTGACGTATGCCGCCCTGGAAGTGCCTTATTTTGTGGAACGGGATATTGTGGCTTTTAATAAGGCAAGCGACCAATATTATATTGAGGTGAAGGAGTATGGGGATAGTTCCATGAATTATCAGGACAGGGCAGCCCTGCTGAATGCAGACCTGACCGGCAGCGAGGCGCCGGATATGGTTGATGTGGCTTTCAGCGGACTGACGCTGGAAAATCTGATTGCCGCAGGCGTGGCGGAAGATTTGACTCCCTTTTTGGAAGAGGATGCTGTTCTTGCCAAGGAGGATTTTGTGGAAAGCGTCTTAAGGGCGTATGAGCGTGACGGGAAGCTGTATGCGATTCCTCCGTCCTTCGGGATTGAAACACTGGTCGGAAAGGTATCGGATGTGGGGGAGGGCAGTGTTTGGTCCGTGAAGGATATGATGGAATTGGCGGCCGTGAAAGGAAAGGATATGCAGATTTTGGAATCTGCCAATAAAGGCACAATGCTTTGGCTGATGTGCATGATGAATCAGGAACTGTTCATAGATGAGGAAAACGGAACCTGTGATTTCACGGGCAGGGAATTTGCGGAAATTCTGGAATTTGCCGGAAGCTTTCCGGAAGAGCCGGGCAACGTTTCCGATTTTGCTTCGCAGACGGAGAAAGTTAGGAACGGAGAATTGCTGCTCCTTCAGGGGCTGGTCACTTCCGTGGAATTATATCAGGTATATGAATATGCGTTTGGGGAGCCTGTGAACTTTATCGGCTACCCTGCATCGGGAAACAGCGGGCAGATGCTCAGCATATGCGGGACGACGGTGGCTATGCATGCGGCTTCCGGGAAGAAAGAGGGGGTCTGGGAATTTATCAAATTTAATCTGTCGGAGGAACGGCAGGAGAGCCTGGAGGCAACCGGCGGAAGCGGCTTCCCGGTACTGGAATCGGCTTTGGATAAATTGTTTGAGGAGGAAATGCAGGAAGAATATTACGAAGACACGGATGGGGAGCAGAAGCCGAGGCCGAAGTGTTCCTGGGGGATAAACGGGGTTTCCATAGATACTTATGCTGCCACAAAGGAGCAGGTGGAAAGTGTCAGGGAGATGATAGACAATGTACGGACCCGGCGAGGGATGGACGACAGGCTGGCGGAAATTATTTACGGAGAGGCAGAGGCTTACTTTAAGGGGCAGAAAACGGCAGAAGAAGTGGCGGAAGTGGTGCAGAACAGGGTGCAGGTCTATCTGGACGAATAGTGTGCAGTACTAGAAATTATTGTTTTGCCTGTTAACTTTTGGAATGGGATTGCCGTATTTGGTTTCTTTTTATATAATACATAGGATAGGTGGTGCGGGCGGCATTTGCAGCGGACGCTGTGTCCTTTGGCATGGCGTCCGCCGCACGCACGGATATTGGACGGATGGAAAAGGAGTGTTTAGGATGTACATGATGATAGCAATCGGTCTGGCAATTGTGATTTTTATGGTGGCAGCTATTTTCTGGGGATTAGGAGATATTACTATGCTGTTTGACACTCCCAGCCTTCTGTTGTTGTTGATTATCGGCATATCGGTATTGCTGGCATCCGGGCTGGGAAAGGATTTCCTTGCTGCTTTCAGCATAGCTTTGGGCAGGCAGAAACGGGCCGGATTGAGGGAGAGGAAGAGAGCGGCGGAGGCGGTGGAATTATTTGCCGAGGCAGTGCGGTACGGGAGTGTGTTTGGCATTGTGCTTCAGTTCATTTGCTTCCATAACATCATCGGGGAAGATGGAAAGTGGTTGATTCATCTGTCCGTGCTGTTTTTGCTGCCGCTGTATGCGTATGCGATGAATTTGCTGCTGCTTCCTATAAAAAGCAGGCTGCAACTGGGGATTATTGAGTGCATGCAGCAGCCGGAGGAAGACAGTGGCGCGGATGCCGGGGAGGAAAACTGGCAGGGCCGGGAAGAAGAGGCTGTGAAGGGAAGAAGCACGCAGGGAAAAGCGGAAGCTAAAGAAGCCGTGATGGCAGGAAGGGAAAGGCAGGGAGCATCGAAAGGGAAAGGGGAGAAAGGGACGGAAGATGAGGAAGGGAAGAGGGGAACGGAAGAAGAGTCTGTGAAAGAAGGAAAGAGGGGCACGCAGGAGGAGGCGGTCAGGGAAGAAACGGCGGAAGAGGAAAAACCTGAGGAGATATACGGGAGCGGGAAATGAAAAAGGGAAAAAGAGTGATAGCCGTATTGCTTTATATATCGGCTGCGGCACTGCTGCTGGGGCTGCGGCCGAAGGAATTGTTTGACTTGCGGCAGCTTCTGCTGGTGATTGCGGGCGGAATCATTTTATATCTTCCGGTTATGGAAAAAGAGGATTTCCGGCAATGGAAAATGCCGGATTTCGGTCTGTTGGCACGCAATACCATTTATGCCAGTTATATTGAGACGTTCATTTTGCTGTTCCTGCTGCTGTATCAGGGGCCGGAGGCGGAGCAGGTAAGGCTGTTGGCCGAAGTGCAGGAGGAAGAGCAGGGAGCAAGATTGGTTTCGGGAATACTGATGCGGAATATTGCTTTAAGTTTCCGGCCGCTGCTGTACGGAATCTGTATTTGGATAGCATTGGGAAGCGAGGAAGGGAAAACGGGCAGTAAGGAGAACGGACAGACAGGGGAGCCGGCAGGAAAAGCTGTCCGGGAGGAAAAGTTATGGACTGCGCAGGAATGTTATCATCGGTTTCTGGAGCTGGGGCTGACAAGAAGGGAGGCAGAGGTGGCGGTGCAGATATGCAAAGGGGTAAGCAATAAGGAAATTGCTATGGAACTTTGCATTTCCGAAACGACGGTAAAAAAGCATGTGTCCAATATTTTTGAAAAGCTTGGGGTGAAAAGACGGGAGGAAATCAGAAAGCTGCTTTGACAGATAGGGCATAAAAGGAAAGCCGAATGCCATGGACAGGTGATTTTGGCGGTTGACGCGGTGATGCGGATATGGCATTATAAAGAATAAGAGGATAAAAAGATAGCTGTATATCTGCGGACGGAAGAGGATGATAAGGAGCAGCGCACTTAAAGTCTGGCGGGGTTTGTGACGGAGTTTTTGCCGGGGAAACAACCCCGCCATCAAAAATGGAAAGAAAAAGATTGATAATGGGCTGTCCGGAAGGGAATCCTAAAAGTGTCATGGAAACGCCTCAGGCATTCGGTGGCCTTGCCGCAGCGGCGTGCCGTATTTGGAGACTGTCATGAAACTATTTTGCCGGCACATTCGTATTAATAGTGTATAGAATTGCCGGGGGAGGTTTTGCGGGCAAATGCAATATAGGGCGGCGAAGGGAGGCTGCGGGACGGATGGAAATCAAGCTGCGGAGCGGTAAGCTGATTATTGTGGAGGACGACAGACTGGATGAGATAGGGAAGCTGAAAGGGTATCTGACGGAAGAGGAAATGAAAGAAGTGCAGGCACAGGTGCAGAAAACGAAAAACGGATTGGCATGAAAGGCGGCTGTTTATGGAGGATTTATCTTATAAATTATATTATGGAGGCGACATAGTTTCCATGAAAAGCAGGGGAGATTATGCGGAAGCCGTAGTGACAGCGGGAAGCCGGATTGTATTTTCAGGGGCTAAAAAAGAAGCGGAGGAAAAATATGGGGATGCCTTGCGTATCAATTTGGAGGGGAAGACGCTTATGCCGGCGTTTATAGATGCGCACAGCCATTTTCTGCAGACGGCACAGGGCATTGATATGTGCGATTTATCGGAGGCAGAGGATTTCGGGCAGATTGCTGACATGCTGAAGAAATATGTGCGGGAGCATGCCGTAGAAGAAAATGCCGTTGTGTTTGGCAATGGGTATGACCATAATTTTCTGAAAGAAAAGAAACATCCGGACAAAAAGCTGCTGGATACGGTTTCGGATAAAATCCCTATTTATATTTCGCATGTTTCGGGGCATATGGGGGTGGCAAATTCCGCTCTGCTGCGGCTGGCCAATCTGGCGGAGCAGGAAAAGGACCCCGAGGGAGGGCGGTTCGGCAGGTATGACGACGGAAGTCTTTCCGGGTATGCGGAGGAACTGCCTGCATTTATGCAGCTGGTTGCACCTGTCATGGAGCGTCTGGAAACCGATATGGCGGTACAGATAAAGAAAGCGGAACGGCTGTATCTCAGCAACGGCATCGCTACGGTGCAGGAAGGCGCCGGGACAGGAGCGGCAGTGAAAGGGCTGGCGGAGCTGGCAAAGACAGAACTGCCGGATATTGATGTGGTGGCTTATATGCTGGCGGAAGAATATGAAGAAACTGCCGCAGGCATGCCGGAATATGTAGGGAAGTATGTGAACCATGTAAAAATCGGCGGTTCAAAAATCATTTTGGACGGTTCCCCGCAGGGCAGGTCGGCCTGGCTGTCCGCTCCATATGAGGGCGGGACGGATTACTGCGGCTATCCTGCGCATAGTCAGGAGTATGTCACGGCAGAATGCCTGAAAGCCATAAGGGGAGGTTATCAGATTCTTGCCCATTGTAACGGGGATGCCGCATCGGGGCAGTTTATCGAAGGGTATCAGGCCGCTTGGGAGAAAGCAGGCAGGCCGCATACGGATATCCGGCCGGTGATGATACACTGTCAGACCGTGCGGGACGACCAATTGGACAGTATGGCGCGGCTTCATATGATTCCGTCTGTCTTTGTGGGGCATGTGTATTATTGGGGGGATATCCATTTGGAAAATCTCGGGAAAGAACGGGCCGGGCGCATCAGCCCCGCCGCATCGGCACTGAGAAAAGGGCTGGCACTGAATTTCCATCAGGATACCCCGGTGACGAAGCCGGATATGCTTCATTCCGTCTGGTGTGCGGTGAACCGCAGGACAAAGAGCGGAAAGCTGTTAGGGGAAGAACAGTGCATCGATGTCTATGAGGCACTGAAAGCCGTTACCGTAAATGCCGCTTACGCATACCATGAAGAAAACAGGAAAGGGACGATAGAGGCGGGGAAGGAAGCGGATTTTGTCATTCTTTCCGAAAACCCGTTGAAGGCGGAGAAAGACAGGATCAAAGAAATTAAAGTTATCCGGACGGTAAAAGCCGGCAGGCTGGTTTATAGTGCAGATTAGATTGCGTCTGAAAGCGGCGGGAAAAGGCCGGGCGTGCAGCCGGAGACAGCACAGTTCAGGCGGGAGAGTAAGAGTGGGCGGAAGAATAAGAATGAGCGGAAGATAACATGAAGAGTTTACGGAAATTGGCCGGTATTACGATTTTTTTCATACTGGTTTTTATGGTGGTTGCGTTGTTCCGGTATCAAAGAAAAGAGGAAATGTCCCAGCTGCCGGAGCAGATAGAATATTATTTAAACGAGGGCTGGGAAATGACCTTGCTGGAGGGCATGGAAGCCGATGCGGCCGAAGAGTATGATATTTTGCGGAAATCGATTGCGGATGCGTATGCAGCCGGGGCTTACAGCGGGGCGGAACTGCCTTTTTCGGGAAAATGCAAAGCTTCTGACGTGGCGGTCTTCCGAAATATGCTGCCGGAGGAATGGGCGGGTCTGACCATGAATTTTGCTTCTTCGGATGCGGATGTACGTGTGGCTTTGGACGGTGAGGTCATTTATGAACATAAGCTGGAGGACGAGGATGCCTCCGGCCCGCCGTCGGGAGAATATGAGAATTTTGTGGATCTTCCCAAAGTGTTTGAGAAAGGGGAACTGTGGATTGAACTGAGGTCTTCCCATCCGGATGGGGCCGCCAAGTTAGGGAACGTAAAGATTGAAACCCGGGATATGGTGATTATCGGAGTGGTGGGAAACAGCATTGCCGATATCGGCTGCTGCCTGCTGATTGTAATTATGGCCATTATTATGTTTGTGCTTGCGGCAATCCGGCGGTATACGGGGCAGCCGGCCAGGGGAGAACTGTTTTTGGGGCTTGCGGGCATCTCGGCGGCAAGCTACTGTTTTATCGGCACGGACACACTCAGCATATTTTATGACGTGCAGGAAGCCTATGAGATGCAGGAATACTTAGTGCTTCTGCTTCCGCTGTTTCTGGCCTTATATTTTGAAAGGAATCTACATAAGCAATATCCGCGCCGTTTTGCCGTGCTGTTATGCTTTGTGAGCATCAATGCAGTAGGGCAGATTTTGCTGCAGATGCTGGGGGCATGGTATCTGGAGGATATGGTGGACATATCTGCCGTTGTGGTAGGAGTGGTCTGTCTGGCGGCTATCGTGACTTTGGTGCAGTTTGATTACAAAAATAAGCGTTATCAGACTTGGCTGTCGGTGCTGTCCATGATTGTGCTGCTTTCCGGCGGAATTGCAAATGTGATTATGAATACATTCAGTATTTACGGCAATGCGGCGGGGCAGTACAGCATGACTATTTTTGCGGTGATGATGGCGGTCATGCATATACTTCAGCTTTCGAAGGAATACCGCGCCAGCGCGGAAGAGAAGGTGAAGGAGACGGAACAGCAGAATCTGCTGTTGGCGCAGGCGAAGGGAGAGGCGGAAACGGCCAAGATGGAGGCTTTGGCTGCAAATGAGGCGAAGGGAAAGTTCCTGGCACATATGTCCCATGAAATCCGTACGCCTATCAATGCCGTGCTGGGCATGGATGAAATGATTCTGAGGGAAACGAAAGAGCAGAATATAAAGGAATATGCCATGGATATTTATACGGCAGGCCAGAACCTGCTGCTGTTGATCAATGATATTCTGGACTTTTCCAAGATTGATTCCGGGAAAATGGAGATAGTGCCGGTGACTTATGACATCAGCAGCCTGATTCATGATCTGGCAGGCATGGCTTCGCAGAGGGCAGGGGAGAAGGGCATCCGGCTGGAAGTGGAAGCCGGCCACGAGATTCCTTCCCGGCTGTTTGGGGATGATGTGCGTATCCGTCAGGTGCTGACGAACATTCTTACCAATGCGGTGAAATACACTCATGAAGGGACGGTATGGCTGCGCGTCCAAAGCAGAAGGGCAGGAGAAGGGACGGCAGTGCTGAAGTTTGAAGTGGAGGATACGGGCATTGGCATAAAAGCCGAAGATCTGCCCAAGCTTTCTGCGGAGTTTGAGCGGATTGAGGAGGACAGGAACCGAAATATTGAGGGCAGCGGACTGGGAATGAGCATAACCATTCAGCTGCTGGAATTGATGGGCAGCAGGCTGCAGGTGGAAAGCGTCTATGGGAAAGGGTCTAAATTCTATTTTGAATTGGAGCAAAAGGTGGTGGATGATACACCGATAGGCGATTTTGAGTCCCGGGTTCAGCAGATGGCGGGAAATTACAGCTACTATGCACAATTTTGCGCGCCGGATGCCAAAATACTGGTGGTGGATGACAATGCCGTGAATCGGAAAGTGCTGCGGAGCCTGCTGAAGGAGACGCGGATTCAGGTGACGGAAGCGGGCGGGGGCCGAGAGTGCCTGGAACTGGTGCGGAAGAACCGGTATGACCTGATTTTTCTGGATCATATGATGCCGGAAATGGACGGAGTGGAGACACTCCATCATATCAAAGAACTTCCCGGCTGTCCGTGCCGGGATACTCCCATTGTGGTGCTGACGGCGAATGCAGTGGCGGGGGCAAAGGAAAAATATCTGGAAGAAGGCTTTGACGATTTCCTGTCTAAGCCCATTGTTCCGGATAAATTGGAGAATATGATGAAAAAAATGCTGCCGGACGAATTGCAGCAGGAACGGCAGCCGGAACCATACGCCGCGGGAAACGGCACGGATAGGTTTGGGCGGACAGGTGAAGATGCGCATGCGGGTGAGGATGCGCATGCGGGTGAGGATGCGCATGCGGGTGAAGATAGGCGCATGGGTATAGGCAATCGGGGAGAGGTTCCGGAGGGGCTTCCGCAGGTGGATGGCCTGGACTGGCAGTATGCCTGGCTGCACCTGCCGGATGAGGAACTGTTGGAATATACGGTAAAAGAGTTTTATGCACAGATTGAATCCGCTGCGGAGCAGTTGGAACGGTCATATGGGCGGCTTGGGGAGCCGGGGCAGTTGGATCGGTATCGGATTCAGGTACATGCCATGAAAAGCCTTGCGGCAACGGTAGGTTTGCTTTCTCTTTCCGGTCTTGCAAAACTATTGGAATATGCGGCAAAAGATGGTAGAATAGATACAATCCTGTCCGTAACCGCACCGTTTCTGGAAGAGTGGCGCAGTTACGGGGAGAAACTGCAGGGGGTTTTCGGCATAGAGGCCATGGGACAGAGAAAAGCGGCGGATGCTTCCGTCATAAAGGCTCTTGTGGAAATGGTGAGGATCGGTCTGCAGGAGATGGATATTGACCGGGCAGACCAAGCGGCGGCGGAACTGCTGGCATATGATTATCCGGAAGAAACCGGGCAGCATATCCGGAGGCTTGCCGAAGCGGTCACCAATCTGGACGCGGAGGAAGCGGACCGCTTGGCGGACTTGCTTATTGCCGGAGGAAATCTGGACAGGCTTGGCAGTGCAGAACGGTAGCCTGCCGGGAGGCATCTCGGGGGAGGTATTTATGTGTACCCCGGCGTTATAAATACATGTTTGGGAAGGGGCATGGGGATAGTGAAGAAAAAAATATTATTGATTGGGAAACTGAATGTGGTAGTCAATGAAACAAATAAATTTTTGTCGCAGTTTTTTCATGTGCAGCTTTGTTCCGAGAATGCAGGTGTCTTGGAGGGTATGCTGAAAATCGTAAATCCCGATTTGGTTCTCATCAGCCTGATTGGTGCATATGACATCGACACATCCATATTTTTTATGCTGCATGATCAGTATGCGCATATTCCTGTGCTGACAATCGGCACAAAGGAGGAAAGCGCTGCTTTCTTTAAATACTATGAGGAGAGCCAGTTTGAAAATTTAATCCGTCCGGTTGAAAATACGGTGATTCTGGAGGCGGCATGCCGGAAGCTTGGGCTGGACAGGAAGAAATTGGAAAAGGATGCAGAGGAAGAAAGAAAAGAAAATACCGGGAAGAAGAGAATTCTGGTAGTGGATGACAACGGTACGGCACTCCGGACGATGAAAGCCATGTTGGAAGAATATTATGATGTGGCGGTAGCGATTTCCGGAGCGCAGGCCATGACCTCTATCGGCAAAAAAAGGCCGGATTTAATTTTGCTGGATTATGAAATGCCGGTCTGTGACGGTAAGATGACTTTGGAGATGATACGCGCGGACGATGACATGAAGGATATACCGGTTATTTTCCTCACGGCCATCAATGACCGCGCCAACATAGAGGCAGTGCTGAAATTAAAGCCTGCGGGGTATTTTCTGAAGCCTGCGGTGAAAGATATGTTGTTGGCGGAAATCGCCAAAATATTGAAGTAAGGCTCCGGCTGTTAGGAGTTGACTGCCATAGGAAGGGATTTGCGGATATACTTAAGAGTGCATATTGCAAACAATATCCTTATTCAAGTTCATGGAAAGTGTCGCTGCCGGGGTTCTCACAGGAATCCATGCGCAAATCCCATATGGCTTCTTCAATTACTTGTATGCAGTCCTCTGTATGTTTTAAGATGTCCTGTCCCCAGAAATGGATGACGGTATAGCCGAGATAGAGCAGCTTTTTATCATTTTCCCAATCGCGGCTGCGGTTGCGTTCGATTTTTTTAATCCAGTATTCGGGATTGTTCCCTTTTCCCAGTTTTATTTTCAGAAATTCCCAGTCTTTGCCATGGAAAAACTCGCTGTCACAGAAAATGGCTATTTTATATTTGGTCAGAGCAATGTCGGGAGAGCCGGGCAGCGCTTTATAATTTTTGCGGTAGCGGTATCCTTTGTGCCATAGGGCCTTGCGCAGGCACAGTTCGATGGAGGTATCCTTGCTATGTATTTTACTCATGTTTTTTGAAACTATTTCGGGGTTCCGCGGCATAGGGCATCCTTCCTTTCTTCTGTAATTTCCTGTCACTTTTCTTACGGTATTCTTTCGGGGGAACCGGCCGGCCTTGTTATATTGGCATCATTATAGTGGAATAAGGCAGGAAAGACAAGGGATTTCCGTGGGAGCATAGACACTATCTTTGATTCTGCTGTAAAAAATAGGTAAAAAATATGACGTAAAAAATTAAAAAAGGTGTTTTCTTTTTTGTCATATTGTGGTATTATTAGGCAGTGAAGGAGATTTTGCAATGAACGTAAATTCTTAAAAAAGTTCACGAGTCCTTTTGAGGGGGCTTTTTTATTTGCAAAATGGAGAATGGATGAATGGAAAAAGGGAAAAAAGAATTTCATTTGCCTGAGAGGGAAGTAGATATCTTGTATGCTATGTGGAACGCCGGCAGACCGTTGATGGCATCGGAGATTACAGAGGTAAATGAAGAATTGAAATTGGCAACCGTGCATACCACGCTGAAGAGGATGCTGAAAAAGAATCTGATTGAGGTTGTGGATTTTGCAAAAAGTGGCAATGTGTTCGGCAGATGCTATCAGCCGACACTCAGTCTGCAGGAATTCGAATTGGGAAAAATATCCAGCGAATTCAAAAATAAGAAAAGTACGGACATTACCGCTTCAAACTTGGTGGCAGCATTGTTGAGGGATGAGGACAACGGGACAATTCAGGAAGAATTGGACAAGTTGGAGAAAATGATCCAAGAGAAGCGGGAGGAAATATTGAAGGGGGATGGTTAAAGGGGACGATAGGCAATGGTGACATTTTCGGTGGTGGTAAATCTTTTATTTTTCAGCAGTGTGGCAATTGTGCTGCTGAAATATATCTTTAAAGATAACAAGGTAATTTTACAGTTGGACACAAGATTTTTAATGATCTGCATGTTAGTTATTTTGTGCCGAATGCTGATACCTGTGGAATCACCGCTTACAAATAATATTGCTGTCAGCAGGGTTTATCCAGAGGTATATATAGCTTTGAAGAAACCGCTAATAAGTATTTTGGAGAGCGAGATAAGTACTATCCAAGTCTTTAAACTTATATGGCTTATTGGTGCAATGGTAAGGTTAATTCAGTTATTATACTCATATACAAGAATTAGCAGGACAATAGGGGCTTGTGCAGAAATTAAAAATTCAAACATGATAGAGATACTTGAAAAAGTTAATCGGCAGTATAAGCATCCAGTGAAGTTTCGGTTAGTTCATTTGGAAGATGGCAGCACACCATGTGTATTTGGTATATGGAAACCACGAATTGTATTGACGGATATTGAAGTGACGGAAAAAGAATTAGAGTTTATCTTTTCCCACGAAATGGGGCATTACTATCGTGGTGATTTGATAATTATAATGTTGCGTGAAATTTTTAACGCAATATATTGGTGGAATCCATGTGCATACATGTTGAATGATTTGGTGGCACAGACACAGGAGATTAATGTTGACTTTGCTATAATGAGAAAACTGAGTCAAACAGAAATATTAGATTATTCTGCATGTTTAGTGAAAATCACAAGAGCAAGGGAAAAGAGCAAAAGGGAAGAAAGATGGCTTATGTCATTTCAAAAGGAAAGTACTCTTGTGCTAACTAAACGAATAGATTTGATGATGGATAATCTTGGGATAAGTACGAAAAAAACAATTGCGAGTGTTTTAATTTCGGTATTAATGGTGAGTTTAATTGCCATTTGCCCGAATGTAATTATTTTTAAACCATATGCAATAGCTGAGGAAGATGCAGGCGAAAGTGGTGGTTTAAGAGATGGTAAAATGTATTACTTGAAAGTTGGAAATAATGAGTATGATTTATATATAAATGATGAATATGTATTAACATCAGAAGTCATTTTAGATAAGAACATACCGGTGTATTTAAGTATTGAGGAGGAAAATAATGGTGACTAAAAAAGGAGTTTTACAAAAGATATTTGTCGGTGTATCCGCAATGGTAATGTCGTTGATGTTAGTTGGCTCATATAATATAGTTACATATGCAAATGAATTGAGTGAAGAGTATGTAGTGGAAACGGAGAATGATGCGAATAATATCGCACCTCATTCTGCGATTATTGAATATAGATACAAGGTTGAAGGTACGAAATTGTATCGGCGTTTGTATAACTATACAGAACAATGTTGGGTTGGAGATTGGGAGTATGTTGGAGAAGGTTATGTAAAGCCGGATATGTAAGTATATATATGATTGTTGATGGTACGAAATTATATAGATGCTTATATAATTATTCTCAGGAATATTGGATTGGTGACTGAGAGTTGGGAAAGTTTTTTTAAATGGATATGTAAAAGCGTATTAATTAAATTATGGGATTATAATTAAAGTTGGCACTGAAATAGTAAAATCTAAGTATGACATAGGTAAAGAGATATTTGTGATAATTAGTGGAGTGCAAACAGAAGCAGAGAATCAATCATTTAGTATGTTAGATTCTCTGTTTTTTTTCAGCATTTATTATTCAAAGGTATATAAAAATTACAGATATAGAATTATTCAGGGATGTGATATGTTGTGAACTGTAGATGTAAACATTTCCGACAAACACAGTATTTAAGAAAGGTTTTTTGGCAGATTATTTTGTTTGTATTTGGCAACATGGAAACAAAGTATAAAAATTTTGTATTGGATAGGATAGAATATTACGGCCATACTATAATATCTCTTGAGTTTATAGAGGTGATATGAAGATTGGGTAAATGAAAGCGGTGGTAAAAATGACGATTGAAAAATTGGAAGAATTTTTGAATGAGGGAGAAGCTATACGCTGGAATATAAGGAGAGTGTCAATTCCTTAAGCGACAGCGTATTTGAGACGGTCAGTTCATTCTCTAATTGTTATGGCGGCTATATATTGCTTGGCGTAAAGGAAGTGAGCCGGGGCAATAAAAGGTCGGAGAGGTAATTGGCGTAAATTCCTAAAAAGCTTCTGATATGAAGCTGCGCTGTTTCCAAAGGCTGAGTACTTTTATACCTTTACCTCTTGTTTTATGGAGTATTTCGTAACACTAAGGAATTAAAATTTAAACTAAGTTGGTATAACAATATTTACTGAATGGAAAATATATCTTCATTTTGAGCATATTCCATGATATAATTATCCAAACAGACTATCGGAACGAGGGAAATGTATGGACGATTTAGCATTAAACTATCAAAGTGATTTTAATGCCATTCTGCAAATGATAGCAGATGCCCGCCGGAAAGCTGTCTATCAGGTGAATGCCACAACGATTGACCTCTATTGGGGAATTGGAGAATTTGTTTCCAATAAGGCCATGCAGGACGGCTGGGGACGTTCTACCGTAAAAGCACTTTCTGAATATATTCTGACGCAGGAACTAGGGATTTTTCAATCCAGAGGCCGGATTGAAAATTCATTCAAAAGAAACATGAAGGATTAACAGAATTGGTGGATAAGAATAAAACTCTCAATGACGTTAAGAACTTTTCAAAAATTTATTAATAGTGCTAAAGCGATAGGGAGGATGCTTGAGTGGATAGAATGGATTTTGAAAATATTCATTTATACTGTGGTGATGCGATTGAATTATATAGTAAGTGGGAAACGCCCGTTGCCATAATTTGCGATGGACCGTATGGTGTAAATGGTTTTCCGGGTGATTTAGTTTCATATAAGGGGCTTGGGGATTGGTATGAGCCACATATAAAAAAATGGAGTTCTTTTGCCACGCCACTCACAACATTATGGTTTTGGTGTACTGAGGTTGGGTGGGCAACTGTTCATTCTGTGTTGGAAAAATATGGATGGGAATATGTTTCCTGCTGCGTATGGGATAAAGGGATGGGACATGTGGCGGGAAATACTAATACTAAAACGATTAGACATTTACCTGTGGTTACAGAAGTGTGTGTTCAATATGTAAAAAAACCTATCTTTGTAGTAGAAGGAGCGCAAATGACAATGAAAGAATGGTTGCGCTATGAATGGGAACGTACAGGACTTCCGTTTTCAAAAACCAATGAGGCTTGTGGAGTTAAAGATGCCGCAACAAGAAAATATTTTACAAAATGTCATTTATGGTATATGCCGCCTGCAGAAGCTTTTGAAAAGATTGCATTATACGCAAATACCTTTGGAGCAGACAATGGAAAACCATACTTTTCTTTAAATGGCAAAACAGTTATAACAAAAAAAGAGTGGGCACAGATGCGTTCAAAGTTTTATTGTCCCATTGGCGTGACAAATGTATGGCAGGTTCCACAGTTGAGAGGGCGTGAACGTCTGAAAATTAATCAAAAGGCAATACATTTAAATCAGAAACCATTAGAACTGATTAAACGTACAATAGAAATGGTTTCTGATGTTGGCGATGTGGTTTGGGATCCATTTGCAGGTTTATGTACAACAGCGGTCGCTTCAGCTGAGTTGGAACGAACTTGTTTTTGTGCAGAAATAAATCATGATGTATATGATATAGCAATAGAACGAGTAAAAAACAGTTTACAGGATGGTTTTCAATGCGCTCTCTAATTTTTTGTCATCTTTTGAGGATAAAATTTCGCTCCATTGTTTGATTGTCATACCATGAAAAACAGTATTTAAAACACGGGTTTTAAATTGTTCAATTCCTTCATGCTCTATACGGTCAATTTTGGCATAATTTGTATCAAGTCTATAAACAAATTGTCCGTATAGAGTTCTTAGAAGCCGTTGGTATTCCGGGGCAGGACTATATCTATGGGCATCTTTTCCCCATGCTTCAACAACGGAGAATGCTGCTTTGGCATCGCATTTATCTGATTGCAATATATAACCGTTAGTGTTGGTTTGCTGCAAATTGGCAGTACGTTCAGAGGTGTCTTCTGGCTCAAAAACAAGGTAGTCGGGTGGTCTATGGTAGTGGAAATCTCTTGCCTCCGCAATACTCTTACCGCTGACTACAAGGACATCAATAATCTTAGGCTTTCCCCAAATAACATTTTCTGGAAGCCATGCAATTAATGCTACATCTATATTATCCTGTGCAAAAATTGTTACGCTATCTTTAAAACGTGCTGTGATTTCTGTTGCGAATGGGAACCAAGCTTTAATTTCAATGCCGGGGTTTGGCTGGATTATATTACTATTGAAAAGTGCATCAGGAAATCCGGGATCTTGTCTTATCCATTCACCCATACCATTCCAATCATGCTCATTTAATAAGTCAACTGTAGAGAATTCAATCATATTTCCCAACAAGGGCGATAGTTTTGAAATGACCTTTGCAAGTTGCTTTGCATATGCTAAAGTTGCCGGACGATTGATGTCTAAGACATCAATCAAATGGCTGTCTAAAGAAGATAATACTTCCTTGGCAGCATTAAGAATGTCTCTATTGTTCATATAAAATTGCTCCTTTTGACAGTTAATTCAATTCTGGTTTATCATGAAAATACGATTGAAGAAAGTAAAGTGCATACCGCTTCTTTTTCAGGCTTAGCGGTTTGCTTCCTGCTTCTGTCAGTTTTCATATATTCAGTGACAGCTTCCGATAATATAGAGGTTATAGAATGCCTATGTTTCTTTGATTATACCAAAAAGATGAATTGTTCGCAACTTATTCATTCATGTGCATGGAAACCAATTTGGGGCTTTATGACTAAGAATGGGTTATAGATATAGATTTTAATTATTCGGTTGTGGAGTGGAAATATTGAGGGTATAATAAATTTAAATGGGTAGATGCAGAGAGGAAAGCCAAAGGCGGCAGCCCGGAAAATCAGCCCCGGAGCATGCAGAAGGAATGCGGATGAGAAAGAGTGGGAAAATGGGAATGAAAAAAATCGCGGCAGTGATATGCAATTACAATAAATGTGCTTATGTGACGGAGTGCATACAAAGTGTTTTGGAATCTGTTTTTCAGGATTTTGACTTAATGGTGGTGGATAATGCGTCCACGGACGGTTCGGCGGAACAGATCCGCAGGAAATACGGAGATAAGGTGAAGCTGTTTGTAAATAAAGAAAATCTGGGCGGGAGCGGGGGCTTTAACACAGGCATCCGGTATGCTTTGAAGGAAGGCTATGAATATGTCTGGTGCCTGGACAATGATGTGCTGGTGGACGAGAATGCCATAGGGGAACTGTACCGTTTTCTGGAAGGGCATCCGGAGGCGGGGATGTGCGGCTCCAAAGTATATCATATGGAGGCTCCGGATTATGTGCAGCAGTTCGGCATCAATATTGTATGGGAAGAGTATTGCTGTGAGGCAAAATATTATAACCGGCTGGAAGACGGAACGATGCCGGAAGTGGTTTACTCGGATGCGGTGGCGGCCTGTTCCGTGTTGGTACGGACATCGCTGATACGGGAAATAGGCCCTTTGCCGGAAGAAAATTTCCTATACTGGGACGATACCGAATGGGGGCTGCGCTGCAACCGGGCGGGATACAAGGTGGCATCGCTGGGGCGTTCTAAGGTATTGCACTGTATGGGGGCGAAGAAGGAAAATGTCAGTACGTTTCCGCTGTATTATTCGTGGCGGAACTGGATCCGCTTTTTCATGAAATATACTCCGGAGGAAAATTGGGAAGGGATGTGCACTTCTTTTCTGAAGAACATCCATGAAGTGGTGAGCAACGATTTGTTCTTAGGGGAAGACATCCGGATGAAAACGGTGATGCGCGCCTATGACGATGCCCTGCACGGGAGAATGGGAAAAGCGGGGGAGGATATTATCCGTCCCATTGTGCATTCGGACGAAAAGCTGAAGGGACTATTGAGGGGGCATGAAAAAATCCGGATTTTTGAAAACAAAAGGGAGAGCCAGGCATTGGCATTTGCGGAGAGGGCATTGAAAGCTGCGGATGAGGAAGGGGTTACGCTGCAGGTGGAACTGGTGGCTGGGCATGCTTTGGACGAAACGGATGCAACGGAAAGGAGATCCTTTGAAAACGGGGCAGACATATCTTTTCCGGCAGAAAACGACACTTTTACAATGGTGGATGATATATTCCGTTTAAATCCGGGGAATATGGGACTGGTGACTTATTATGTGGACATGGAAGGGCGCATTGTGTCTTCGCCAAGGGATGTGTTCCTGCTTTTAAGCATTCCGGAGAGCCGGCAGCTGTTTTTGGACAGCCAGAAAGGCCTGTTCCTGGCGGCACTCAGAAAGCTGCACTCTTAATTTTTAATAAATTATTTATAAGCCGTTTATTGTCATCTTTTCAGCAAAGGGGTAGGATAAAAAGGAAAGCGTAAACACTCGGATTGCTGAGAGGAGCGGCTATGTTTGGCTATGTGATTATAAACAAAGGGGATATGAAATTCAAAGAATTTGATATATATCATGCCTATTATTGCGGGCTGTGCCGTTTGCTTAAGGAAAAATATGGGGTGACGGGACAGCTCACCTTGTCTTATGACATGACTTTTGTCATTATGCTTTTATCGGGGTTATATGAGCCGGATACGAAATCGGAGCGTTGTAAGTGTATTGCCCATCCTTTTGAAAAGCATATGGTGAGGCGGAATGAGTTCACGGAATATGCGGCAGATATTAATATACTTCTGTCTTACTTCAAATGTTTGGATGATTGGATGGATGAGCGGAAGCATACGAAACGGCTATATGCGGGGCTGCTGAAAAAAGGGTATAGGCAGGTAAAGAAAAAATATGGAAGCAAGGTGGGCCGTATCGAGAAGCTGATGCAGCAATTGCTGCGGAAGGAAGGGGAAGGCTGCGGCGATATTGATGAAATGTGCCGGCTTTTCGGGGAAGTCATGGCAGAGATTATGGTTTATAAAGAGGATGAATGGAAGGAGAATTTGTACCGGCTGGGATTTCATCTTGGCAAATTCATATATTTATGCGACGCATATGAGGATGTGGAGAAGGATTTGGAGAAAGGTAGGTACAATCCGTTCCGGAAAATGTATGGGAATCCTGACTTTGAGGAGCAATGCAGAAATATTCTGGTATTGATGATGTCGGAATGTTCCAGGGAATTTGAGCAGCTTCCCATTTTGGAAAATATAGAAATCCTCCGTAATATTATATATTCCGGTGTCTGGTACCGGTATGAAAAAGTACGGAGGGAGAGGGAATCCGAAGAAAAGGCAGGGACAGGGCGATGATGAATCCTTATCAGGTTCTCGGTGTATCGGCGGATGCTTCCGAGGAGGAGATTAAAAAAGCATATAGGGCACTGAGCAGGAAATACCATCCGGACGCAAATATCAATAACCCCAATAAGGCGCAGGCGGAAGAGAAATTTAAACAGATACAGGAAGCATATCAGCAGATTATGAAGGAACGTACCGGGGGGTATGGCAGCCGGGGAAATTATGGGAGCGGCAGCGGCGGGGCCGGAACAGAGACTTATGGCAGCGGCGGATACGG
>CAJTVK010000013.1:19535-48094 GCA_910579645.1 uncultured Lachnospiraceae bacterium
TTGGTGGTTTCGGCGGTTTCGGAAGTTTCGGTGGCTTTGGCGGTTTCGGTGATTTTGGCGGCTTCGGGGGATCCAGCACCGGTTATGAAGAGGACGGGCATTTGCGGGCTGCGGGCAATTATGTAAGGAACGGATATTATAAGGAAGCAAGGAATGTGCTTGACAGCATGGGGGAAAAGGGCGCAAGATGGTACTATTACAGTGCGCTGGCTCATGCTGGCTTGGGAAATACCGTAGCGGCCATGGAACATGCAAAACGGGCTTCTGCTTTGGAACCTCAGAATACGGATTACAGAAATCTTGTGTACCGCTTCGAGAATGGCGGGATGCAGTATCAGAGACGGCAGTATGCGTATGGCAGTCCCTATATGGGCAGTGGGAATATGTGCCTGAAGCTTTGCCTTGCAAATATGATCTGCAATTTGTGCTGCGGCGGCGGAGGTCTATGCTGCGGGGGAGTTCCCAGGTTTTAAAAGGATATTCCGGAATCTGACTGTGGCTGCACTGTTTCAGGGAGGGATGCCGGTGGGAATAAAAAGTGCTGCAAAGCGGCTGAAAAAGGATATTTGGGATTATAAAACGGGGATAGCGCTGTTTGCGCTGTACTATATAACGGTGCATATTTTATTTCATGCCTTTTGCCCGTCAGTTCTGCTGACAGGATTGCCCTGTGCCGGCTGCGGGATGACGCGGGCGGTATTTTTTCTTTTGACAGGCCGGTTTAGGAGGTCTTGGCAGCTGAATCCGATGGCCCTGCCGGTGCTTCTTTTTGTTGCCTATTGTCTGTTTACCAGATATTTTCTGGGGAAAAAGGTGAGAGGGTTTAAGGCTGGGGCGGCTGTTTTAGGCGTGTGCATGCTGGCAGTGTACGGATACCGGATGTATGCCGTATTTCCGGACAGGCCGCCTTATGTGTATACGGCGGGGAATTTTCTGGAGAAACATGTTCCGTTTTATCGGGATATATTGCGTAAAATGTTGGGGATATGATACAATAAGGAACTGTTAGGATATTACTTTTCAATGGTGCGTAGGATTTTTTTTGAGAGTGCCGCGCAAAAATCAGGCGCATAGCGGGCTATGTAACTGATTTTTGCGCGGTGCTGTCGGAGAAAAAGGCAGGCAATATGAAAAGTTATTTTTGAACGGTTCCTAAGCCGGAACGATAGGAGGAATTGGCGTAGCCGGCTGATTCATGCAATGCTGTATTAGGCGGGAGGAAAAGTATGGATAATGATAACGGGATTTTTTCGGGGAAAGTAAGCTTGGAGAAAGGCGGAATTTTTACGGGCCGGCAGGAGGAAGCTTTGGCACCGGAACGGGAACCGCGTGCGGAACTCGGAGCGGAAAGGGTGGAGCACGGGCAGGAGAGTTCGGGGGAGGACATGGAGCAGGGACAGAATGCCGGTGTACCGCAGAACGATGTGGCAGGAATGCCGGGGCAGGATGCGGGGGCACAGCCGTATTACAAGAATGAAGTGCCGGGGCAGGATGCCGGTACGCAGCCGTATTCCGGGAATGGAGTGCCGGGACAGGATGCGGGAGCACAGCCGTATTCCGGAAATGGAGTACTTGGGCAGGATGCGGGAGCACAGCCGTATTATGGAAATGGAGTGCCGGGACAGGATGCGGGAGCACAGCCGTGTTACGGGAATGGAGTGCCGGGGCAGGATGTCGGAGCACAGCCGTATTATGGGAATGGAGTGCCGGGACAGGATGCGGGAGCACAGCTGTATTACGGAAATGAGATGCCCGGGCAGAATGCCGGAAGGCCGCCTTATTATGGGGGTGAAGAGCAAGGGCGGAATTATGGAATGCAGCAGATGCCTCCGTATTTTGGGTATGATAATCAAGGACAGAATCAGGAAACGGGATATCATTTTGATTATGGAAATCAAGGATATTCCTATGGGCAGAACGGTTACCGGTATCAGGAACAGGGAGGTTATGAGAGGGAAATGGAAATTCCCGTTACCTTAGGGGAATGGCTGCTTTCCATGGTCTTAATGCTGATTCCCTGTGTCAACATAGTCCTTATGCTGGTATGGGCATTTGGGGATAAAGAAAAAAAGAGCAAATCCAATTTTTTTAAAGCCAGCCTTATATTTAACGGCATTTTAATGGTTGTTGCCGTTTTATGGTTTATGTTTTTCGGTGTCATGGTGTTAATGGCATAAATGTGGGAGGAAGTAAGGCACAGCCGCCTATTGGGCTTTTTGCCTGCCTGAGCCGCCGGCGCAGGCAGGCAAAAGGGAAAGAATATTTATGAACGGTTTCTTTGCCAGCGGCATGAGGCTCCGCATGGGAGAATCAGCCCGCTGTCGGTCACCGGAAGGCCGATTTCGTCAGCGGTAACGGAACCGCCGAAATCCCGGGCAATCACCGTGTGCAGCATATAGGAAAGCACCGCAGGCTGAAGTCCGGTAGTGTAGGAGTTGATTAAATAGAAAACCGCATCCTCAGAGAGTATTTCTGCCGTCAATTGTATTAAGCGGAAGATGCCGTCTTCCATTTTCCATATTTCCCCTTTCGGCCCGCGGCCGTAAGAGGGGGGATCCATGATGATGGCATCGTATTTGATTCCCCGGCGTATTTCCCGTTCCGTAAATTTGACGCAGTCATCCACCAGCCACCGGATCGGTGCATTGCCAAGGCCGGAGGAAACGGCATTTTCTTTCGCCCAGGCTACCATTCCCTTTGAAGCATCTACATGGGTTACCTGTGCGCCGGCTTTGGCCGCGGCTAAAGTAGCCCCGCCGGTGTAGGCGAAAAGGTTCAGTACCTTCACGGGGCGGCCGGCATTGCGGATAAGTCCGGAAAACCAATCCCAGTTAACCGCCTGTTCGGGAAACAGGCCGGTATGCTTGAAGCTGAAAGGTTTTAAATGAAAAGTAAGATCCTTATATCGGATATTCCATTCCTGCGGAAGGCGGAAAAACTCCCACTCGCCGCCCCCTTTTGAACTGCGGTGGTAATGACCGTTTTTCTTTTTCCATCCCGGGTTATTTTTTGGCGTATTCCATATGACTTGCGGGTCGGGCCGTACCAGAAGGTAATCGCCCCAGCGTTCTAACTTTTCTCCGGAAGAAGTGTCCAGAATTTCATAATCTTCCCAATGATCCGATATCCACATATTTGTCTCCTTTGTGTCAATGTTTTATGGGAAACGCCGTCAATCTTTTTTGCAGGACGTTCCCGGCACTGATTTTTACCGTGTGAAAAGGCAGATTTCCTCTGCAGAAATCATGTGCATTCATACATACATTATAACAGCTTTCCTGTTTTTTTCAATTACGCAGAAGTGACGATACGGAAAGCAGGCTGAGCTGTTACCATTTCCGTGCATATTTCCGTGCATATAAAGGATGATGTTATTGCGTAACAATATTCAGTATGCTATACTGAAACAATAGAGAAGAAAGGAAATCTTTATTGGAGAAGGACGAATTTCCAAGAGCCAGTGGCAGGAATCCTGTCGGGAGCCATGACGGTTATTCTATGGGATTATATTCCGCTTGCCGGCGGGAAAACGCTTGGCACGGTTACCGGTCTATATTCTCTTGCCGGCGGCTTTGCGGTCAGTCTTCTTGTGATAGTGGCAGTCAGCCTGCTGACTCCGGCACCTGAGGGGGAAATGCTGCAGGAATTTGATGATGTAAAAAACAATAGAAACATAAAAACCTGACAGAGAGATAATGGGGAATTTGCATCGCCGGCTCCGGATTCAGGTATTTCAGAAAGGTGTGGATAACTAAAATGAAAAAATTAATTACAGAACGTCTCTTTGCCTATATGCTGGCAGCTTTGCTTATTACGATTACGGCTATCTTCCTCCTGCAGACTATAGTGTCGCAGAAGAACAACAGGTCCACCAGCCAAGACAAACTGGAGGAGGTAAGGGCAAAGCTGGCCGGCAATGAGGAGAACATCAGAAATCTTACGGAAAATGTCAGTGAAACAAACCTTGCCAAGTCCAGGGCTTTTGCGGATATGCTTGCCATGGATCCTTCCATTGAAGGGGATATGGATAAACTGAATCAAATTCAGGAACGGCTGATGGTAAACGAATTACATATTATTGACGGAGAAGGGATTATCACCAGCAGTTCTTTTGACGGGTATATCGGATTTGACATGAAAAGCGGGGAACAGTCAAATGCATTTATGGTCATTGTGGATGACCCGTCCATAGAACTGGTGCAGGAACCGCAGATGAATGCATCCAAGGGAATTGTGATGCAGTATATCGGCGTGGCAAGGAAAGATGCGAAGGGATTTGTGCAGGTGGGTATCCGGCCGGAGGTGTTGGAAAAGGCTTTGGCCGGCACGGAACTGAATGTTGTTTTGGCTGATATTGAGTATGGGGAAAACGGATATGTATATGCCATCGATGCGGCGAATGGCTTGATTTTGGCGCATCCGAATGCTTCCTTGGTCGGCATGCAGGCCACGGATGCCGGATTCCCTTCCGGCTTTACGGGAAACGGCAAAGCAGTGGTGGACGGAGTGAAGGGGTATTACTACGCGGAAGAACATGAGGGGCAGGTCATCGGCACATTTATGCCGGCGAATGAATATTATGCGGAACGCCAGAGCCAGACAATTGTGGTATCTTTCAGCATGCTGATTATTTTCGGGCTGCTGCTGATTATGATTAATTGGATGGTGGATAAAAAGATTGTGAGTGGGATTGACAGAATTACCCATTCTATGAAAGAAATTGCCGACGGGAATTTTGACCTTACCGTAGAGGAAAAGGGAAACTCGGAATTTGTGCTGCTTTCCGACAGCATAAATAAAATGGTGACGAATATCCGCAGAAATATGGATGAAAACGAAAAACTTCTGGGACAGCAGAAGTCGGACATGGAAAACAATCAGGCAATGATTGAGAACATAAAAAATGTCTGTGTGGATTTGGAGCAGGTATCGGGAGAAAATCTGACCAATGCTGAGCATATTACACAGGGCACCGGGGAACAGGAAAAGGCATTGGAAGGCCTGAAACGGATCATGGAAGACCTGACGGAAGAACTGACAGAGAGTGTAAATGCAACGATAAGCGTCACGAAAGCGACGGGCAACACGGCCGAGAAAATTACGCAGACGCAGTCGGAGATGAAATTGCTGAAGGATTCTATGGAGCATATTGCAGATATGTCCATTGCTATTGAAAAAATAATCGGGGAAATCAATTCCATTGCGCAGCAGACGAACATGCTGTCATTAAATGCCTCCATAGAAGCAGCCAGAGCCGGTGAGATGGGGAAAGGCTTTGCGGTAGTGGCAACCCAGGTAGGGGAACTGGCGGCGAGAAGTGCGCATGCGGCAAAAGAAACCAATGAATTGATTACCAATTCCATACATGCGGTGGAAAGCGGGAAACGCATTACCGATCAGACGGTGGAAGCGTTTGGGGCGGCCGTGCAGAATATTGAGTTGGCTAACCGTGATGTGGAGAAGATTGCGGGAATGGTTCGGCAGAATATGGCTATTGTATCGGATGCGGTCAGCCAGATTCAGAGAATATCCAAGGTTGTGGAAGAGAACATCCATATTTCGATGGGGACAAAGCAAGTATCTTCCAATATGGCCGATATTACAGGGAAGCTTTTGGAAATCATAGAATGACTGCCGGAGGGCACAGGAGATGACGGAATATAGGAAGTTAGGGCAGGCGGAAATTACCAGGGAACTGTTCCGTGATTTCGTGCGCCGTCAGGAAGTGACGGACTGCTGGCGGAAAGAAAACTCGGCATGGGTAGTGAAAAGCGATCCATTCATTGACGACTGGTCGGAAGAAGATTACATGACATTGACCGGCTGCCTGAAGCATACCGTTTCCTCCGGCGGTCTGGTATATGGCGCTTTTTGCGGAGGCAGCTTAAAGGGCTTTGTTTCCGTGGAACCGGAGCTGTTCGGCGGCAGGCAGAGGTATCTTGACTTGTCCAGTATCCATGTGTCGGCAGATATGCGGGGGCAGGGAATCGGGCGGGCTTTGTTTGCCGCGGCAAAGGAATGGGCAGAGGAAAGAGGGGCGTCCAAGCTGTACATATCCGCTCATTCCGCGGTGGAAAGCCAGGCTTTTTATAAGGCTATGGGCTGCGTGGAAGCACAGCAGTATGAATTGAGCCATGTGGAAAAGGAACCTTTTGACTGCCAGCTGGAGTGTGCCGTAACCCGGATGAGCCGTGATGATTTTGACTTTAAGAGAGTGGCGGAGGGCTATAAGAGACGGCCCTTTCTGCATAAACAGGTAATGGAAGAGTTCCGGAAGGATATGACAAGGCAGACATTTTCCAATGGATTGGACGTAGGGTGCGGAGCCGGTTTGTCGTCAAAGGCTTTGAAGCTTATCTGCAGCCATGTGACCGGAGCCGACAGTTCCGCAGAAATGATAGGCGCGGCCAAAGAGGTTTGCGGGGAGGAGCCGGGATATGACTTTCTTGTCTGCAAAGCGGAAGAAATTCCGGCAGGACGGGAAAAATATGATATCGTTACGGCGGCCGGTGTGATTCAATGGGTGGAAAGAGAGAAATTCCTGCGAAACCTTTGGAATATCATGGATTTAAACGGATATTTACTCATTTATGATTTCTGCATATCGGATCGGATGAAGGACAATGAAGCTTATTCCGTATGGTGGCATGAGGTTTATCTGAAAGAGTTTCCCAAACCGTACAGAAACGAGCATGTGTGGACGGAAGCGGAAGTGGAACCCTACGGATTTTCCATGCTCCGTCAGGCAGAATATGATATGGTGCATGAATTTTCTTTGGACGACTTCATTGAATTTATGATGATTCAGTCAAACGTAAATGTAAAAGTGGAAAAAGAGAAAAGAGACGTGGGGGCGGTCAGGGAATGGTTCAGGCAGTCGTTGGAGCCGGTTTTCCTGCATGAGAAGGAAACTGCGGTTTTTACCGGATATAGTTGGTATATACAGAAAAAAGGATGAAAGAAAACCGTGGAAGAAAGGAAGCCGAATGACGGAGTTGGAAAAGTGCGGAGATGCTTAGGAACTGTCAAGAAATAACTTTTCAATAGTGCGCAGGATTTTTCTTCGAGAGTGCCACTCAAAAATCAGGCGCATAGCGGGCTATGTAACTGATTTTTGAGTGGCACTCTCGGAAAAAAAGACAAGCAATATGAAAAGTTATTTCTTGACAGTTCCTTAGTATGGGAACCGATAGTTTACGGCGATGGGCAGGGGAGAGGAAACGGGCGGAAAGGTATTGGCAGACGGGATTTCTGTCCCCTATACAGACATTATATATAATTCAGGTGCCAGACATCGGCATTGCAGCACTTCTGTTTTTTGTAGGACAGCTCTTCCAAAAAAGAATCGTGCAGGCGGGAGTACCTGTTCCAGCTGGCGTTTTTGTATTTGGGGGCTATTTCTGTCATGGATACATTCTTTGGCGTTTTTCTTTCATGCATTTTTGTCCACCTCCTTTTCATATCCGTAGAATCTGCAAGGGATTTTTTCATGGGGTCTATTTTCGGGAGCATGCTTAAAATTGCGTTTTGCCGGCTGAAAAGCAGGTTTTTGGGAGTAGCCTTAAATTGCTCTGCTAATATTGTATGCGGAGAATAGGGATTTGCTTATTTTTTTCTTTTTTTTTGTTCGGGTATGTGTTAAACTGATGATAGCAAACGATAGAATATTTGCTGTCTGCTATCATCAATGCACGCGGCCGTATTAGGAATTCGGCTGCCTTGCGGCATGCGGCCGGAGCAGAGAAGTGCAAAGATAAACGGGGTTCTTCATAAGTGATAGGTATTTTGGGAGGCAGGGATAATGACAAGGGAACAGTATTTGAGAAGCGATAAAAGGGTATTGGCGTTGGTGGGAGCCACGTTAGCGTACATGGTTCTGTCCATGCTGTATGCCATAGTGCTGCATTCGGCAGAAAAAAAGACTTTTATTCAGTTGGGGGTATATATAGCATTGTTGGCAATATGCTTCGTGGGATTTGCAATCTGCAGGGGCACAAGGCCATGCGGGAGCATACTGACAGGTTCCGGGGCATTGTCCTATCTGATTTTAATGAGCCTCGGGTCGGAAGAACTTACATATGTATATGCGTTCCCTATTCTTATGGCATCTATTTTGTATCTGAATAAGCGGTTTGCCTTGGCAGGCTCTTCGGTGATTATATTGTCCAACATTATCAAAACGGCGAGGGATGCCTCCGCGGGGACAATGAATGTGGGATATGCCATGATCCGCTGGGTGATGTGCATATTGATGTGCGTGGCGGCATATGTGGTGATGATGACGGTGCAGCAGTTCAATGAAGAAAGCATTTTCAGCATCCGGAAGGCGGCCGGCGAGCAGGCGGAAATTTCCAGGCAGATGTCGGAAATTGCGGATGAAATCAGCCATAACTTTGAAAACGCCAATGAAATGCTGGAGAAGCTGCGGGAAACGATTGAAGCCAATAATTTTGCCATGGGCAATATTTCGGACAGCACGGAAAGTACGGCACAGACGATACAGGAGCAGGCGCAGATGTGCTCTTCCATAAAGGAGAGTTCCGACGAGGCCGAGAAGGATACGGCCAGAGTGGAGGAAGCGGCAAGGAATACGTCCAGGAATGTGGCGGAAGGAGCCGCTCTTGTGCGGGATCTGAAGATACAGGCAGAAGGGGTGGAGACGGCGGGCCGTCAGACAGTGGAAGCCACGGCGCGGCTGACCGCAAAAGTAGACGAAGTGGAGAATATTATCGGAGATATTCAGAACATATCCTCTCAGACGAATCTGTTGGCTCTCAATGCTTCCATAGAAGCGGCCAGGGCAGGAGATGCAGGAAAAGGATTTGCAGTGGTTGCGGATGAAATCCGGCAGCTTTCCGAACAGACCAAAGAAGCCACAGGCCGGATTGCGGGAATTATCACGGAACTGATTGGGGACGCAAAGAGCGCTTCCGACAGTTTGGATCACTCGGTGGAATATATTAACCGCCAGACGGAAATGATAGATGTGGCAAAGGAGAAATTTGAAAGCATTGACCGGGAGGTAATTGAGCTGACAAGCAGCATCCGTCATACGGATCAGACCATCGGGGAAATTCTGAAAGCCACGGGGGTAATATCCAACAGTA
This sequence comes from uncultured Lachnospiraceae bacterium, assembly GCA_910579645.1. Taxonomy (GTDB): domain Bacteria; phylum Bacillota; class Clostridia; order Lachnospirales; family Lachnospiraceae; genus Kineothrix. Next base: position 28,643 of record CAJTVK010000013.1, read on the forward strand.
TTTCCCATTTGTCGGCTACCAGCCAGGAGGTGGCTGCTTCTTCGGAAGAGAGCGTGAAGACGGCAGCGGATGCCGTGAACCGGATGGAAGAATGCGTTCAGATTCTGGAAAACATTAAGGGCTTGGCGGATCGGCTGAAAGCAATCGGATAATAAGCGAATAGGGGGCAAAAATGAAAGTAATCGAGAAGTTTTTGGAATATGTAAAAATAGATACACAGTCTATGGATGAGAGCGGTACGGTTCCCTCCACTATGAAACAGCATGATTTGGCGAAGCTGCTTTGCCGGCAGCTGGAGGAGATGGGAGCGGAGGAAGTGGTGTATGATGAAGAACACTGCTATGTCTATGCCTCGGTTCCGGCCTCCGCAGGATGGGAGGACAGGCCGGTAATCGGGTTTATAGCCCATATGGATACTTCACCTGCGGTGACGGGAAAGGATGTGAAAGCCCGTATTGTGGAAAATTATGACGGCGGGGATATTCTGCTGAACGGGGAAAAGGACATTGTGATGCGGACGGCGGATTTCCCGGAACTGGCTTCTTATAAGGGAAAAAGCCTGATTGTTACCGACGGGACGACGCTGCTGGGAGCGGACGACAAAGCCGGAGTGGCGGAAATCATGGAAATGGCGGAATATTTCCTGACGCATCCCGAAGCTGCTCACGGGAAAATCAGGGTCGGTTTCACGCCGGACGAGGAAGTAGGGGCGGGAGCGGATTATTTTGATGTGGAATTGTTCGGTGCGGATTACGCATATACGGTGGACGGGGATAAACTGGGAAGCTTGGAATATGAGAATTTTAATGCGGCAGGGGCAAAAGTGACGGTGCATGGGCGCAGTGTCCACCCGGGGTCGGCGAAGAATAAGATGGTGAATGCCATTCTTCTGGCGCAGGAATTCCAGTCGCTGCTTCCGGTGGCAGAAAATCCGATGTACACAAGCGGTTATGAGGGCTTTTACCATTTAGACTCCATAAAAGGGAATGTGGAGCAGACGGATATGGATTATATTATCCGCGATCATGACAGGGAGAAATTCGAGAAGAAAAAAGAGGATTTTCTGGCTGCTGCCGATTTCCTTAACCGGAAGTATGGAGAGGGGACGTTTTCGGTAGCCATGAAAGATTCTTATTATAATATGAAAGAAGTGATAGAGCAGCATATGCATTTGGTGGAGGATGCATTGGAAGCCATGGAAGAACTGGGAATTGTGCCGGAAGTGGTGCCTATCAGAGGAGGAACCGACGGCGCCAGACTGTCCTTTATGGGGCTTCCCTGCCCGAACTTATGTACCGGAGGGCAGAATTTCCATGGCAGGTTTGAATATGCCTGTACGGAGGACATGGAAAAGATTGTTCAGCTATTGGTAAGGATAGCCGGAAAAGCCGGGCATGTCTGAAAATTTGCGGCATACATCCGGCAGAAAGCATTTCAAACATGCTTTAGCGCATAATTGAATATAGGAAAAGCAGTCCGTCATATATTGGAATAATAACCGGTATATGGCGGTGTTTTTATGAAACAGTTTGTAAAGCGGATAATCGGCAGGGCTGCGGGGATGGTGCCGAAGAGGGAGGAAGGGCAGTCCGGCGGGGAGTATCGGAAGGCGTTGCTGGTCAAGGGAATATGGGCGGCGGCATTTGCGGTTACGGCATTGGCCATTGTGAAAGGGGCGGTGGCGGCGCTGCCGGGGTCCGTTACGGTGAGCAGCAGCGTGAACGGCCGGGAAATCCCTATTTCTTATGTGGATACGGATAAAAAGCAGGTAGCTTTGACTTTCGATACCGCCGGCGGAAACGGAGATATGGCACGGATTTTGGGAATATTGGAAGCGCATGACATCCAGGCTACCTTTTTTATGACGGGGGGATGGGTAGAGAGTCATCCGGAGGACGTAAAGGCGATATTGGAAGAGGGTGATTGAGTTATTATAATGACAGAGGGAACACCTGCCATATCCTTTGCAGTTCACTAAAGTATCCGGCAAGGCAGATATCCATGAAGCCGAATACGGACAAACAGAGAGGGAATATACTGGTACAAACAATCTGTGGGGATGGGAAAGCTTTGGGAAAAAAGAAAGATATCCGGATAGCATCAGAGAAAGAAGGGGATGTGGCGCAGGCAGCGGTGAATATGCCTGACTGTGGCTGTATGGAGCAGGATGATTTTGAAAAAATGAAGGAGGCAGACATTCGGGAGGCAGATATAAATGATTTGGCTGATATTCTGAAGATTGAAATAGACAGTGACTTAAGCAGCGTTGAAAAAAAGAGGGAATTTATCAGACAGATTAGGAACCCATATCTCTACAGGCAAGGGGACTATGTTGTCAAATTAAGCTTTGCGGATACGGACATAACACTGGCAGACCGTTTAAAGGAGTACATAGAACATATGGCCGCCGCCGGGCTTTGATAAATTTCGGAAGGATATGTTTATTCCTGCGGGCAGTGAGCCAAGCAGCCGCACTTTCGTCCTGCGGCAACATTGGGTGGAAAGAAGGAACTTTGGCCATGAAAGAGACTATAAAAAAAGAAACGGAAAAGAAGGCTTATGCGGCGGCGGTATACCTGCGCCTTTCCAAAGAGGACGGGGATGTATGCGACGAGGGACGTAAGGAGGAGAGCAACAGCATCACCAATCAGAAGCGGCTCATTCATGATTTTTTAAAAGGCAGGGAGAATATCCAAGTCTTTAAGGAATATGTGGATGACGGCTATACCGGTTCCGATTTTCTGCGCCCCTCTTTTCGGGAGATGATAAAGGATATGGAAGCGGGAAAGATAAATCTCATTATCGTGAAGGATCTTTCCCGTTTTGGCAGGGAGTATATAGAGGCCGGGAGATATCTGCAGAGGATATTCCCGGCGGCAGGGGTGCGGTTCATTGCGGTTACCGACCATTATGACTCCCTGACGGCAGACCGGACGGAGAAGAACCTTGTCCTGCCGGTAAAGAATTTTGTCAACGACGCTTACAGCGCGGATCTTTCCGTGAAGATTAGGAGCCATCTGGAGAGCAAACGGGGGAATGGGGAGTATACCGGCGCCTATGTGTCTTATGGTTTTATGAAGGATAGCAGCGACCATAATAAGCTGGTAGCCGACCCGGTGGCAGGGGAGAACGTGAAGCTTATCTTCCGGTGGAAGCTGGAAGGCATGAGCAACGGCAAGATAGCGGAGAGATTGAACGCATTGGGGATTCCTGCCCCGGCAGATTACAAACGCAGCCTTGGCATTCATTACCGGAGTGGCTTTCAGAAGAGCCTTTATTCGGGATGGAGTCCGGTTGCGGTAGGGAGGATATTGTCTAACCCGCTATGCAAGGGGCTGGTGGTACAGGGAAAGAGAGAACGTATTAACCATAAGATTAAAAAGATAGTGGCAAAGCCCGAAGCAGAGCAGAGCAGGTACAGGCAGAAAGATTTAGCCCTGATTGGGGAAATGCAATTTGACACCATGCAGGAGTTATTGAAAAAAGATACAAGGACAAATCCGGGACAGGAAGGAGCATACCTTTTCAGCGGTATCCTTTATTGTCCGGACTGCGGCAGGCAGATGATACGCCGTAAGACTTGCCATAAGGGAAAGCAGACCATTTTTTATATCTGCAAGACCTATAATGTGGAGAAATCCTGTACGAGACATAGCATCAAGGAACGGGAACTCATTGCTCTTGTAACGGAGGCCGTAAAGGCACAGATGCAGATACTGACGGATGCGGAGGAAATCCTAAAGACCGCGGAGAATACCGTAGCGGGGATGCAGTCATTTTCCATGACAGACACCCGACTGCCGGAACTGGAGAAGGAACTTGCGGAAAATACGGATATTCTGTCCGGACTTTACACCGACAGAGAAGAGGGAATCCTTTCGGAGGAAGAATATGAGGAAATGAAGAACTTTTACGCCGGACGCTGTGAAGAACTGAAGGGACAGATCGGGAAACGGCGGGAAATGTCAGGAAAAGCAGGGGAAGCAGTCAGGGAAGCAAGACAGTGGCTTTGCAGTTTTATAGACAGAGGAAGTTTATTTTCGGACATAAAAGAAGAAATCCGCCGCAGCCTTATTTGCTCCATCATTGATAAGATATGGGTATACGAAGGGAAAAGAGTGGAGTTTTCTTTTCTTTTCCAAGACAGGATGGCAGAAGCTTACTCCCGGTGCGGCATGTTTAAGGAAATAATGCAGGAGCAGCCTCTTTATGAGAAAGGGGCGGTGTGATGGCGAGGAAAAAGGACAGGGCAAGACTGAGGATTGGGCGCACTGCCAAGGCAGAACTCCCGGCCGGCGGCCGGGCCGGGCCGCCGGCGGCAGGCCTGCCGTTTAGAACCGCCACTTACGCAAGGCTTTCCGTTGACAGCGCGGTTACGGAGAGCGATTCTATCACCGGCCAGCAGATGCTTATGCGCGACTATATAAAGGGCAGGGATGAGTTTTTGCTTGTCAGGGAATATAAGGATGACGGAATCAGCGGCACCCGATTTGACCGCCAGGCATTCGACAGCCTGCTTGGGGAAGTAAGAAAAGGGAATATTAACTGTATTATTGTCAAGGATTTTTCAAGGTTTGGCAGAGATCATATCGAAGTGGGGAATTATCTGGAAAAGGTATTCCCGTTTCTGGGGATACGATTTATTTCCGTCAATGACGGCTATGACAGCTTTGACAAAGACAGTGCGGATAAAAAGCTGGCTGTTATTTTAAAGAACCTTGTCAATGAATATATCGCAAAGGACACTTCCGTCAAGGTGGCATCCAGTTATGTGACAAAGCAGGAAAACGGGGAATATGACGGCGGACGTGCGCCATACGGGTATATTTTTGCTGACGAAAGGAAGACAAAGTTCCTTGTTGACGAAAGACCGGCAGAGGTCATAAGGGATATTTTTACCTGGACTATGCAGGGGGATTCCGCTCCGGCTATTGTAAAGCGGCTGACAGAGAAAAATATTAACCCGCCGAAAGCCTATCAGGACACAGGGAAATTTTACCGGCAGGAAAAGGAACGGCGTTACTGGAATGAGTTTACGGTAAATGCTATTTTGCAGAATTTGGCCTATGCCGGTCATATGGCCCTTCATAAATGGAAGGAATCAAAAGCAGACAGAATCAGTTCCTATAAGCTGGACGGATTGGAGTGGAAGATAACGAAAAATACCCATGAAGCTATTATTTCGGAACATGATTTCCGTCTTGTGCAGGAAATCATAAAGGCAAGGAAGGAGCGTCATAAGAGCCTGCATGTCAGGGATGAGCATATTGTCCGTCCGGAAAATCTGCTGAAAGGGAAGGTTTTTTGCGGAGACTGTCTTGTGCCTGCTTCAAGGATGGGAACAAATTATCGGAGAAAGTTTGGGAAAGTCCGCATCTACCGTTACCGCTGCCGGACTTACAGGGAAAAAGGAGCGCGGGAGTGTACTTCAAAGTCCGTTTCGGAGGAGGAACTGGAGGCAATTGTCTGTCAGGCAGTCATGATGTTTCTCCGTCAGGCAGAAGGGTTAGAGGATATGGCCACAGTCTTTCACGGCGCGTTTTTTCGGAAGCTGCGGAAGAGCATAGAAAAGGAAACAGGTATGGTGGAAAGGGCAATCCGGCAGGGGAAGAATGAAAAAATACTCTTATATAAAGAATACAGCGGCAGGGAACACAACCGCATGGGACAAAACGGTCAGGACGGAGCTGCGGATGGCAATAAGGAATGGTATTTGAGGGTAAAACAGCAGAAAGACAGAGAAATCCGTTACTATGAGGAGAGGGAAGCACAGTTGGAGGAAAAGGCAGTTTTTTTTGAGCGGCTGGAAAAGGAACAGGCAGGACGGATAAAGGGGATTTTTTCTTATGGAGACACGGCGCCGGGTGAAAACGGACTGACCGCACAGATGGCTTCCTTGTTTGTAGACAGAATTTTTCTGTTTGACGGGAAGAGGGTGGAAGTGGTACTGAATTTTAAAGAGGAATAGGGGAGCCTGTATTCTTATATAGGGCAGGTTCGGGGAAGGGTTTAAGATGGATGTGACAACCGTTGCTTTATATATGAGGCTTTCAAGGGAAGATGAAAAAGCAATTGAAAATGGTTTGGTTAAAGAGGAAAGTAACAGCATCAGCAACCAGAGAAAACTCCTGCTTGGATTCCTGAAAAAGAAACAGGAATTTGCGGACAGTATTACCGTCCAGTATGTGGACGACGGTTACTCAGGCACCCGGTTTGAAAGACCGGGTTTTACAGAGATGATGGACGAGGTGAAGAAGGGAAACATACAGTGCATTATTGTCAAGGATTTTTCCCGGTTCGGAAGAGATTACATTGAACTTGGCGATTATATCGAGCATATTTTCCCCTTTATGCAGGTACGCTTTATTGCGGTCAATGACGGCTATGACAGTGCGGAATATAGGGGGAAGACACCGGATATTGACGTGCCTTTCCGTAACCTTGCTTATTCTCTTTACAGTCAGGATATTTCGGACAAGATAAAGTCATCCCTTGCAGTGCGGAGAAAGAAAGGGCTGTATGTGGGTTCTGTCCCGCTTTATGGCTACCGGAGGGATGGGGAAGGCTTCCTGACACCGGATGAAGAGACGAAAGGAATCGTGCAGAGGATATACAGGGAATATCTTTCGGGGAAAGGGCTGGCAGAACTGGCACGGGAACTGAACGGGGAGGGGATACCCTCACCGAAGCAGCATAAAATGGATAAAGGGCTTCTGCATAGGGAAAAGGGGGGTTCCTTTCAGGAATTTTCCTTAAGGGGAAAAACATATTTCTGGATTCCTACTACGCTCCGCCAGATTTTGCGGAATGAAACCTATACGGGTGTGCTATTGTCCGGCAGTTATAAAAGCGGTCCTCTTGGGAGCGGGAAACGTGTCTTTGTGCCGGAGGAGGAGCGTGTCCGCATAGAGGATGCCCATCCGGCTATCATAGACAAGGATACATTCCGAGAAGTGCAGGAAAAGATGCACACAAAGAGGGCCGGTGAAGAGAAGCCATTTCCGTTAAAAGGGCTGGTACGGTGTGGGGAATGTGGGCGGCTTATGGTAAGGGATAAGGGGCTGTTCCGGTGCAGATATCAGCAATTTACTGACCATAGGAAGGTGGAAAGCATTCCGGAAGCAGAATTGGAAGGGATTGTGCGGAAAGCAGCGGACATTCAGCTGAGGCTGTTGGAAGAAGGGGAAACGGTATTCCGGAGGGAAAAGGAATTGTGTGAGGAGAGGCGCAGGCAGCTTCTTACGGAGATGAAAAGGAAGAAACTGCAGGAAGAGAAAAAACGGGAAATGCGGAAGCAGCTTTACCACCGGTACAGGCAGGGGGAAATGGGGAAAGCGGAGTACCTTGCAAGGAAGGAGCGGGAAGGGAAGCTTGCGGAAGAGGCGGAGGCGGAATGGACCGTACTGGAAGAGGCGGAAAAAAGGCTGCGGAAGAGAATGGAAGAAATAGAATCAGATGACACTGCGTTGGCGGAATGGCCGGGATGTAGGAAAGAGGTGAGAAAACTTTTCCGGTGCATGATTGAAAATGTCAATGTACATGTTGGAAAAGAGATTGAGATACGGTGGCAGTTCAGTGACGGATTTTTGTGTCATTATCGTGACGCAAGCAGGGCATGACATGGGAAACCTGAGTGAGAGCAGGAAAAATCTGTCTCAGTTAAGCCCGGCAGAGTGTCTGGAGTCGATACAGAAAACGCATACCCGTGTGCAGGAACTGACCGGCTATGAAATGGCTTTGTTCCGTCCTCCTTATGGGGACTATGACAATAAAGTATTGGAAAATGCAAAGGAATGCGGCTATGCTTCGGTATTGTGGAATGTGGACAGCTATGATTGGAAGGATTATGGCGTGGATGCCATCCTGAAGAATGTGCTGGAAAATGAGAATCTGGGAAACGGAAGCATTATCCGCTGTCACAGCGGAGCCAGATATATGGCGGACGCGCTGGATTCCCTTATAAAGGGACTGGAGAAGCAGGGGTATGAAATCATTCCGGTTTCCCGGCTGATTTATGAGGACAAATATCATATGAAGGAGGACGGCAGGCAGGTGAAAAACTGACGGCGGCAGAAAAGCGGGAATCCGGCGTATTACCATTGCTTCCACGACATGTAGACAATAAGCATAATGCCCATGGTAATGCACACCCCGCTGCGGACGGTGCGGGAGAATATGCCCATAAAAGTATTGCCCGGGTATAGCCGGCTGCTGTCCGACAGTCCTATGGCGGTATAGACAAGGCAGATTACAATATAGCGGAAGTCGCTGCTGCAGGTATAAGGATATTTCACGGAAAATAAGGCGAAACTGAATAAAAATGCAAGATAGCCGGTGGAGAGGAAAAGTGACTCAAGACCGGTTTCTTTTGTTCCTTTTCGCCATTTTGTATATTGAGCGGCAAAGAAAAGCAGCGCGGAAGCAGCGGCAAAGATGATGGCGCAAATATAGGAGGCCTGACAAAGAAAGAGGGGCAGGCCGGTAAGCGCTGCCGGATATTCTTCCGTAAATAAGGAGGTCTGGAACATAATGACCCATGTATTATGGATGGCATCGCCGCTTAGCGGATGAAAGGGGAAGGAAAAATGCCAGTCAGACAGGGAGGGAAGCCCCAGTCTGGCCCATAAGCTATAATTCCCCGTATACATAATGGAATTCTCTGTGGCGGAGGAAATTCCCGGCTTAACGTGAAAGCGGATCAGGTTGCGGGCAATCCAGCACAGTCCGATGCTTCCTGACGTAAGGCCGAACAGAAGATAGCGGCGGAGCAAACGCAGAATGTCCTGTTTTGTTCCGCGGCGCAGGGTGCCGGCAAAATCAATCAGAAAAAGCAGCCCCACAGGAAAGGCGATAATGGCGGTATTGATTTTGCACAGCATGCCGAAACCTATGGAAACGGCTATGAGCAGCAGGTTTTTCCATGATTTTTCCTGGAGCCAGCGCAGCACGGCAAGGATGGCACAGGCCAAAAGGACGGAAGAAAGCATGTCATTGTTGACACTGCCGGACATGACAGTCAGGGCAGGGTGCAGGGCGGTCAGCAGCAGGCCGGCATATAGCCCGTTTCCTTCCGCGCCTGTCCGTTTCAGGATTCGGTAAGTGAGCAGCATGAACAGCCCGGAATAAAACAGGGGCAGAACCTGTAGGTTCTCAAAGGCCAGTTCTTCCGCCATGCCAAGGGAAGTCAGGAAAATCAGCCAAAGGCCGGATAATAGGTAGTGCAGGGGCGGATGATAGTAGGAAAAAAGCTGGTAGGGATTCATATCCGGCAGCTTGCGGAATTTGTAGATATATTCTATGTAGCCGATATGCCCCGGGTTTACCTGTGCGGTGGCAATGCCGGTATAGACACCTTCGTCATGCTGCCTGTCGAATAGGCCGGACAGCAGCACATAGCTGCAATGAAAGAGCATGCCCCAGAAAATCAGGAAAAAAACAATATGGTTCTCGGTCAGCCGATGGGTCAGGCGGAGGACGGTTACGGCAGTCAGGGTAAGGGCAAAAAGGAAGAGGCACCCGCCGAGGATCCGGTTCCGCGGCAGTGCCGCAAGGGATGGGATTCCCTGCATAAGGGTGGTGAGCAGGCAGAAAAGAAGCAGCATGGCGATGATGGCGGGAGTTGAGAGTAAGTTTTTGGCCGGGTGGGACGAAGGGGTGGGATTATGCATATGAGGAGGTTCCTTTCCATGGTTTACGGTTATGCCGGACGCGAAAATTGTCGTCGTTTGCTGTTTTTATTATAACGGACTTCTCCTTTTTTGTCAGTAAGTGATTTTATTGAAACAGGGAAATTCCGCAATGTCATTAACTTAAGCCGCAGGCTGCGTCAGGAATGATGTTTTTAATCGGACCTTCGAAAAACGCCGGCACTTAGGCACTGTATTTTAGTGCCTTAGTACCGCTGCGTTTGCCGCAGAGCAAAAGCGTGTCCGAATAAAAACATCATTCCTGACGCAGCCTGCGGCTTAAGTTAATGACATTGGGAAATTCCGGGCTTTTCGGAGCGAAATCACATCTTTTTGGGATTTCCGTGCCGTAAATGATTTCATTATAGCAAAATTCCACTTTTTTCTGTATAATAGAGAATAATTATTTATTATAAGTGTATCAATGGTCTTACCGTTATTTCCGCAAGGCATTACCAGTATTTTCAATCTGCAGGGCGGAAGAGGGAGGCGACGCGGTGGTATGGCTGACCGATGACAACAAAAACTCCTGCTGCAAGCAACGGGTATCGGTTGGCTTTAAGCAGCCGCTTGGCACGTTGTGAGCGGGAATAAACAGAAAAACGGAGAGAGTTATGAGACAAACGATATCGGAAAAAAAGGAAAACAGCACCTTTCGTATTTTATCTGCCATAGGCATTTTGCTGGTAGTGGCAGGGCATGCGGATTTTCATATATTGGATATGGGGGGACTGTTCCCCTATTATTCCTTTCATGTGGCGCTTTTTCTTTTTATATCGGGGTATTTTTATGAAGAGAAGGCGGAGCAGGGGATTTGGGCGTATGTAAAGAAGAAAGCGCGCAGGCTTTTGCTGCCGTATTTCATATGGAATCTGGCATACGGGCTTTTGGCTGTCCTGCTGCATGGCGCGGGATTTGCCATCGGGCAGGGAATCGGACTGAAGACATTGTTTTTGGATCCCTTTCTGGGAGGGCACCAGTTCGGGTGGAATTTCCCGGCTTGGTTTGTGCCGGCTTTGTTCCTTGTTGAAGTGATGAATGTCTTCATGAGGAAGATTTTGGGATGGGTGCACATGAAAAAGGAATGGCTGATACTGGCACTTACCCTGCTGGCGGGAATGATGACGGTAGGGCTGGCTATCGGAGGACATGTGTGGGGAAATTATAAGTTTCCGGGACGGCTTCTTTTTATGTTCCCGTGTTATCAGATGGGATGTTTTTATAAAAAGCATTTGGAGAAAAGGGACCGGCTGCCGGACGGCATTTATTTTGCAGTGCTGTTGGTGGTGCAGCTGACGGTGATATGCCGTAACGGCGGCCTGGCGTACAGTACGGTGTGGTGTACGGGATTTGCCAACGGGCCGGCAGTGCCTTATCTGACGACGGTGACAGGGATTGCGTTCTGGCTGCGGGTAGCAAGGCTGCTCTCGCCGCTTTCGGACCGTATGACCGGCGTGGCATGGGCCGGCAGGAATACCTATGCAATTATGCTGCATCATATTTTGGGCTTTTTTGCGGTAAAAGGGATTTTCTGGGGAATAAGCATGGTTACTTCCTGGTGTGGGGATTTTGACCGGACGGCATTTCTGTCCGATGTGGGTTATATCTATGTGCCGGGTGGTGTACAGGCATGGAAATGGATATATTTAGCAGCCGGATTCGGAATTCCTTATATGGTCAGAAGATGTGAAAGAGCAGCCGGAAAGAGGATTTCGGGATATGCGGCAGGAAGCGGGGAATAGGGAATGGCGGGACGGAGAGGCAGAAGAGACGGCCGGGGAGTATTCTGCCAAGGGGAAGAGTACTATGGCAGGCACTCGGAGGGCAAGGAGGATATCAGTATATGTTAAGGAGATTTTTGGTGAAAATAGGTGCAGGAAAACGGAAACCGTGGGAAGCGTGGCTTTGGCTGTTGATGCTTGCGCTGGCAGCGGAGGTATCCTTATTTAACTTTTCGGCATGGAGAAGCCGTATTTTCCGAAGCGGCGACGGTTCTTTCGGGGAAGTGAGCGTGGAAGGAGCCGTCAGGACGGACAATGGGGAAGCGCCTGTTTATATGGTGGAAGAGGGTATGCTGTCCATGCATGTCACAGGAGTGGATGCAGAAATACATAATCTTGGGTTGGAACTGTACTTCCCGGAGCCGGATCTTCGGCCGGAGACGGTGCCTTATAAGGTAAGCATATCCGATGAAGGGAATTATTATCCGTATGTCCTGCCGGAACAGGTATGGCTGCCGGAGGTGAGCAGAACTCATTATATCAATCTGCATACTGCGGGCAAAGTATCGGAAATCGGCGTGGAGTTTGTCATTCCGGCCGGTTGTTTGGTGGAAGCGTCTCTTTCCCATGACGTGCCGGTTCCGTTTGTTTTTTATATCGGAAGATGGCTGATGACATGGGCGGTTTTGTGTCTGGCATATTATGCTTGGTGCGTAGGCAGGGGACGGCTGGAAGCCGGGAAATGGATTGGGTCAAGACGGCAGAAGCTTATTACGGCGGCAGTGATTGTGCTGTTGGCGGGGATGGCATGGAAGCTTGCCCATGTGAATCCGGTCTGCATTGCCGCACCTTGGCCTCACCATAAGCAATATCAGGAACTGGCGGAGGCTATGGCCGGGGGAAGCTTCCGGCTGGCGGCGGCTCCGTCGGAAGAACTGAATCAGGCGGAAAACCCGTATGATACCATTTATCTGCAGGCCAACGGAATTCCTTATCAGGCGGATTATGCATATTTTGAAGGGGGTTATTATGTATATTTCGGCGTGGTGCCAGAACTTCTGCTGTATCTGCCCTGTTATCTGCTGACCGGGCATCATTTGCCGAATTATTTGGCAGTGTACCTATTTTACTGCGGGTTTCTGCTGGCGGTTTTTGCGTTGTACCGGGAAATCGTAAAGCGGTGGTTTGTGAATACTCCTTTCTTTTTATATATCATGGCATGTGTGCTGACGGTCTGCAGCGGTAATTATCTGTTTGTGGCCGCAAGGCCGGATATGTATGATACGCCCATTATGGCTGCCAATATGTTTACGGCGGCGGGGCTTTGGCTATGGATGAAAGGGAAATATCTGATGCATACAAAACGGAAGCGGCTGGCTTATCTGGCAGGCTCGTTCTGTATGGCGCTGGTGGCCGGCTGCCGTCCTCAGATGCTGCTGTTTTCATTTCTTGCAGTGCCGTTATTCTGGGAGGAGGTAGTTAAGAAAAGGGAATTATTCGGGAAAAAGAATCTTTTGGATACTTTTTGCCTTTGCCTGCCCTATGTGCTGACGGCAGCGGGCATTATGTATTATAATGCGGCGCGGTTTGGATCGCCCTTTGATTTCGGGGCTACTTACAGTTTGACGAGCAATGACATGACGAAGCGGGGATTTAACATGCATCAGGCATTGCTGGGGCTGTGGCACTATTTTCTGCAGCTTCCGTCGGTAAGCAGCGAGTTTCCGTTTATAAAGGGCATGCAGATTGAGTCCGGGACTTATATGGGAAGGCTGAATGCGGAATATACTTACGGCGGGATTTTGGCGTGCAATGCTTTTGCCTGGCTGCTGGTGCTTCTGCGGAGGGAAAAAAGGCTGCTGAAGTATAAGGGGGTTTATGCTTTTACGATGGTGAGCCTGGCGGTTCCGGCTGTCATAGGGGCAGTGGACGTAACCGGCGCGGGGATTCTGCAGCGATATATGGTGGATATGGTATGGGGCATATTACTGGCTGCCGTGTTTGTTTTATTTGCAGTTTGGGAAGTGAGCAACGGAACGGAAAGAAGAAGTGAACTGATGCTGCTTCTGATGGGTATCTGCCTGCTGCAGGCGGTATACGGTTTGGGCGTGGTGATGGGGAACGGCGACTTGAGCGTTAATGTGCGCAGTTCTAATCCGGAATTGTATTATAGGTTAAAAAGTCTGCTGATGTTTTAGGGTATGTCAGCGGATATGAAACAAGGGTTGACAAAAAGAATCATCAGTGATACAATTATTCCATAATATTCGTGAATGGAATTATAAATCAATAACGTGAAACCTGTCTTTTGGAATGTAGCAAAGCAGCATCCATAGGATAGGTTTTTTATGTGCAAAAATGTGCGGAAAACATTCAGGAGGTAAGAAGATGGGAATAAAGAAGAGGGCAGGATTCTTGAGGCGGATGGGAATATGGCTTTTGGCAGCAACCCTTGCCATGCCGGTGCAGGCGCAGGCAGCGGGAAAGAGTGTGGGAGAAAGAAGTGCAGAAAAGGTGGGCATAGAGCAGGACGGAACGGAGAAAGACGAGATGGATAACGACGATACGGGCAAAGGCGATATGGACAATGACGATACGGAGCAAGGAAATGCGGAAACCGTTGTCCGGAAAGAACTTTACCATAGACATATCGGGGATGCGGAGGAAGGAACCGGCTGTTATACAAAGGATGTCTTCCATGTCCATGAAGGAAATCCGGGAGCAGGCGGGGGCTGTTATGCGGCTCCGGTTTACCATAGGCATACGGGGAATGAAACGGAAGGGGGAGGCTGCTACGGGGAAAAGCAATTTCATGTTCATGCCGGAAATTCCGCGACGGGAGGAAGCTGCTATAAAGAAGCGGTGTATCACGTCCATGCCGGGAGCGCGTCGGCAGGGGGAGGCTGTTACAGCCGGCCGGTATATCATGTTCATGCCGGAAATGCGGCAGGGGGAGGTTGCTATGGCCAGCCGGTATATCACAGCCATACGGGAAATGCAGGAAGCGGAGGCGGCTGTTATGGCCGGCCGGTATATCATGCCCATGCAGGGAGTGAGTCGTCCGGGGGCGGCTGTTATGTGGTGCCGGTATATCATGCCCATGCAGGGGATGCCGTGTCGGGCGGGGCATGTTATGAACCGATCCGGCATGAACATACCGGAAGCTGTTATGCTACAAGGGAATGCCGGGTGGAATATTCTCACGGGTTTCAGGAAGTAGGAACCAGTGACGACGAGTGTTATCATCATTCGGGTACCGTCACGCATATGACATTTTCCGGTGTCTTTAATCATCTCCATTGCGGACAGGGGCAGGCGACACATACGATAAAGATTTGTTGGATATGTAAACAAATGAATTTCGAGCATGACTATCGGGCACTGATATGCGGAAAAGATGCCAATACTGTGGAAGGGTATGTTCTGCGCTGCGGAAAAGACGAAAATACCATAGAGAGATGGCAGCTTGGCTGTAATCAGAACGAAAGTACCGTTGCGGGCTATGAGATGAATTGCGGAAAAGACACATCTGCAGTGGAAGCTTATCAGCTGAACTGCGGAAAAAATGAATGGAGTGTGGAAGCTTATCAGACGGCCTGCGGAAAGACGGAAAGCACGGTGGAGTCTTACAGGCAGAACTGCGGAAAAACGGAGGAGACGGTGGAGTCTTATGCCCGGAACTGTGAGAAGGACGAATCCGTAATTGATGCTTATGCTCTTTCCTGCGAGAAGACGGAAGAAACGGTAGACGGGCATTTGTTAGGCTGCGGCAGGGAGGAAGACGAACCTTATGGGGTATTTTCTTTGTCAAATGCAAACGGAGGGTGGAATGACGGGCCGATTGTTCTGAAGGCCGAGTGCGAAGACAGGGATAATTTCTTGCGGCTGGCTGAAGTCCCTTTTTCTTGGGAAGACGGGTATGAAAAGGCAGGCAGCGTGGAAGGGGAAGGCGGCCGTCTCAGCCAAAGCCGCACCGTAACGGAAAACGGTGTTTACACTGTGCGCTTAATGGCTGAAAATGAAGATATTGACCGGCAGGCATTGATTCTGTCTTATGAAGTAAGAAATATTGACCGGACGGCACCGATAATAAAGGAAATTATTTATAATACGGAGGCAGATGCGGAGAAGGTTGAATTATGTGTCATTGCGGAAGACGTACAGCCGGATGGCAGCAGCGGGAGCGGATTGCCCGAAGAGGCATATTCTTTTGACGGCGGCAGGACATGGATATCGGAAAATACGTTTACAGTGACGGAAAACGGGACGGTAGAAATAGCAGTCCGTGACTCTTGCGGCAATGTGGTAAGGGAAAGAGTGGAAGTGAATAATATCAGGACGGATGACGGTTCAGGAAGCACTGACGGAGACGGTGAAGGGAACGGTGGCGGAGACGGAACAGGCGAAGGGGCTGGAAACGGCGAAGGGAACGGGAGTGGAGACGGAGACGGGAACGGGAACGGAACAGACGAAGGAACCGGGGACGGGAACGGAGACGGAACAGATGAAGGAACCGGGGGCGAAGACGGAGACGGGAACGGAACAGACGAAGGAACCGGGGACGGAGACGGGAACGGGAACGGAACAGACGAAGGAACCGGGGACGGAGACGGGAACGGGAACGGAAGCGGAACAGACGAAGGAACCGGGGACGGGGACGGGAACGGAGATGGAGCAGACGAAGGAACCGGGGACGGAGACGGGAACGGGAGCGGAGAAGGAACGGACGAAGGAACCGGGGACGGAGACGGGAACGGAGATGGAACAGGAGAAGGAACCGGAGCCGGAGACGGCGAAGGGAACAGCGGCGGAGAAGGAACAGGAGAAGGAGCCGGAGACGGGGGCAGTGCAGGGGACGGAACCGGAAATAATGGTTCCGGCAATGCCGGGAATGCCGGCGGAGACAGTGCTTCCGGTGGGAACGGAAGCGGAAACGGCAGTGACGGAAACCATGACGGAGAAAATGCCGATGGCCAGGCCAATGCCGGAAATGGCAGCAGTATAGGAGAAAACGGAAGTGCGGGTGTGCCCGGAGGGGAGGCGGATGCCGGAAGAATGAGCGGCGGTTTGTCGGGCAGGGCACCGGAACTGTACGGCGGCAGCCGGGGCAGGCATAAGTATTATAAAAAGGAAGGGAACTCAGGGAATGGCAGTGAGTACGGGGAAAGCCCTGAAAGAGAAGGTATAGAACAAGAGCCGGAGGAAAAACAAGAGCCGGAGGAAGAGCAGGGAGAAAAAAAGAGACAGGAGGAAGGGAAAGAGAGGGAGAAAACGGAAGAGGGATCCGTAAAGCAGCAGCAGGCAAATGCAGCCGGAACTTCAGCGGTTAAGCCGAAGACAATATGGCAAAAGCAGGCAATTGCCCCGGTAGTGAAAGCTGTTACTTATACGGTAAGCAGTGTGGCCTTTGCGGCAGTGCTCTTATATCTGTTTTATATGATGCTGCGCAGCATAAGAGTGTATCATCAGGACGGGGAAGGAGGCTCTCATTATGCGGGAAGCTGTATTATGAAGAAAACAGAGAGCGGATTCGAAGTGAAGCTTCCCGATATGATATTGGAGCAGTCGTTAACCGGGCAATATACTTTACGGCCGGGAAGGATATTTGCAGCAAGACATAAGGGAGAAGAATTGCTGATTTTAACGGCACAGAGAAAAGAATCCGTATGGGTGGATAGGGAAATCCCGTTAAAAATGGCGACATTTCTATAAGAATCCGTAAACCGTTCTGTCCATGGAGGAAATAATTTTTCAGGCATGTTCCGGAGCGGTATGAGCCTATCGCCGGCGCGGGCAGGGAAAGCTGCGCCCCTGCCCGATTCAGTCGATAGAAAAGAATGGGATTAATAAGTACAGCGGCAGAGTGTAGGCCAAGGAATAGGCATAGCGGAATTCCGAGGAAACGGGGGTAGCGAGAAACAGCGTCATCATAACTGCCAGTCCCGGCAGGAACAGGATATAACGCTCCGGCTGTTCCTTAATCATACTGATGCCGAAACAACAGAGAAATACCCAAAACATGGCTCCCATGCTGGTGAGAAGGCCGTAAAGGGGAAGCATATCGCTTAACTTTATCAGAATTTCTTTCGTTTTTATGACAAATGCACCGCCGATTATCGGATGGCTGAAAGCACCGGTCTGGTTGGCAATGATGCCGTCAATATTGCCGACGGCATATTCCGTGTCCGGATACCAATAGCCTTTTGTCTGGTCAATATATGCCTGCAGATAAACCGAGGGGTAACGCAGTCCAAGGGAAAGCCAGAGACGGAAATATTCGCCTTTGTTTGCGGCAAGATAATCCGGATTGCCGGCTCGTACCAGTTCTTTCATATTGTCGGCAAATCCGGGAGAATACAAATCTTGGATATAAGTAGTGTCGATTACTTTATGCACGCTGTTCCACTGCTCGGGAGTCAGTCCCTTGTCCTCACAGATGACTCTTGCCGTCTGTTGGAGCGGTATGCTGACAGACTCCACAAAATCCGGCTGCGTGACATGGAAGGCATTCATTACCGGAATTTTAATGATGAGCGCGGCTGCAATTATGGCCAAATGTACCGGCAGCATGATTTTCCAGCAATGCCGGAATGCAAAAAGGAAAAAGGGCAGCGAAAAAAGGAACGCATACCAGCCATTTGTGCGGAACAGACAGAGCATAAGCCCGGATACGATATATGCGGTCAGGGTAAAGAAAATATCGGCTTTGCGGTTTCTGCTGCGTCTGTTTTTCGGAAAAAGCGAAAGAAGGCGCAGCAATGCCGTGGTAAAGAGAAGCATGCTGCCGGAAAACGGAATGTCTTTCCATATGGTAACGGCAAAAACGCCATGATAGGGTACCAAGGCATAAAAAGCAAGGATAAGCAGACAGGGCAGATTTCCGGTTCCCAGCCGCTGCAAAGCAGAAATCAGCCATGCCACACAAAAGGCCATAAAGCACATTTGGAACAAAGTATAGAAAGCCAGTGCCGCATTGATATCATCGGTAAATAAATGTCCCAGGGAATAGAAAAATTTTATTACCATAGTATGTGCCCAAGGGTGATGGTTGCTGTAAGGAACCATGCCGAGCACTTGCTCGAACTGATTGATGCTGTCGGGCGTCATGATTCCGGGATATTCATATAAAAAATAGGGGAGCCACAAAAGCAGGCATGCGGAGAATGAAATCAGGGGAAGAAACCGCAGCGGTGCATATTCTTTTCTCAGTGTAAATCCTGCTAGGGATATAAATACCAGAAGAAGAAAATAGTAGAAAAGAAAAAGCAGCCCTAAACCTCCCGCTATTAGGACAAAAATGCGGAATATCCGGTTCTCCAGCCCCGCAGCCATGTTCTCATGTTCTGCCATCAGAGTGAACAAAGAAAAAATAAGCGAAAGGGCAGGCGTTATGACAGATATTCGGGAGTCATAGATGGAAGGGGAGCTTCTCCTTCTGGAAGAAGCATACCGGAACAGGCATAGCAGAGCAAGGTACAGAACAGGAGTCAGGATATTTCTTGTGGACATTCCGCCGAGAAGCACAATGGCCCATACGGCGAAGAAAGCCTGTACATAGACAATCCATGAGGGTGAGCTGAATTTTCCGGAAATTGTTTTTATCATGGCAGTTCTCCTAAATCAGATGTTTTTTCCGCAGCCGGCCAAGCAGTGTGCAAACCTATGGCGGCTGCCGTGAGGGGCATCTACCGCAAGCTTGCTGTCCGTTGCTAGTGCCTTGTAAAGTTTAAAAGTTTATCAAAAGTTTCAATTTCAAGGCCAGGGAACTATATATTGTGCTTTTCTATTTCTTAATACTTTATATAGTACATAGGATATATTTCTGTTCCATTGACACTTAAAAAGCTATCAAAATTGAATTGGTATCCCCCTCTGGCATGATATACTCAGATAAAAAGGAGTGTGTTTGTATGCCAAAAAAGAATTACCAGGTGTTTCTGACAGAAAACGACATTGCCACCCTGAACAAAATCCGTAAGAACGGGCATTCATCCGCCAGAACAATTATGCACGCCAATATCCTGCTGAACACAAACGATGCCTTC
>CAJTVK010000014.1:0-214 GCA_910579645.1 uncultured Lachnospiraceae bacterium
ATCATTCCGGAAGCGGGCTGCGGCTTAACTTAATGACATTGCAGGCTGAACTGTTGCGATTTCCGTACCCCTCCCCCAAATCTATTTGACATTCAATCCGCGCATAGTATAATATTATGTAAGCACAGACATAAACAATCAATGATCTAAAAGGATGGAATCAGACGTATGAAGAATCATAACAAAAAACTGCTAACCCTTCTTCTTGCAGGCT
>CAJTVK010000014.1:230-47753 GCA_910579645.1 uncultured Lachnospiraceae bacterium
CGGCGGATGCGGTGCCGCCGATACGGACGTTCCGGAAGAAACGGCAGAGAATACAGAAGCACAGGAACAGGGAGAAGATACGGATTCCTCCGGGAATCCCGATGCCGCGGAACCGGCGCAGCCCTCGGACGGAACGGAAGAGAACACGGAAAAAGCGGCCGGCTCCTCCACGTTCAACACCACTTTCCCTTCCGCCAGCATCGACCCGGTTATCCCCGCCCCTCTTGTTACGGCAGACACGGAATCCCAAACCAGCACAAACAGCGGAGAAACACACAATATTGTGGGCATTATTACCGATGCCACTCCGTATTCGGTCTCCATTCAGGTTCCTGACGGCAATTTTTATTATATGACCATACCGGAAACCGGCGTAACCGGAAATCTGAATTCTATCACAATCGGACAACTGGCAACTCTGACATATACCGGCTCCTTGGATGAAAATCATGCATCCCTTGTGGGAATTTCCAACAGTTCCATGATTACCGGAATTTATTTGGAAGAGTATGCTTTTGCCATTAAGATCATCAACGCCGCACGAGCCATGGATTTGGTTGCCCTCTCCAACCTGATGGACTTTCCGATTTTTTTTGAAACCTATGATTTTAAAGGCACTGTCAATACCGTGGAAGATTTCCGTTCCATTAATAATGAAAGATTATTCACCGAGGAACTGGTAACCCGGCTTGCCAACTATAATCTGTTTGACCTGAAATATACCGATGCCGGATTTGTCATGGGGGACGGCACTCCCAGCCTTACTTTTGACGTGGACGATGACGGCATACTTGGCATCATTGGCATCAACTCCGGAACCATGCCGGAAAAAGATACCTCCGAAAAGAAAGAATAAGCGGAAACAGACTTATAAAACCCCTTTCACGCAGTCTTCTGCATACTGCATGAAAGGGGTTTTTATTGCCATTGTCTTTTATTGCCGTTAAACCGATGTATCCGGAAAAATCCGAAAGAGCAGAGAAATTTTATGCCACTCTCCGCACTGACAGTATCGCCTTATATGTTGCATGCGTTATCTTGATTCCCGACTTAGGCGTGCTGGCATGCACAATATTCCCGTTTCCTATGTAAATCCCCACATGCCCTGCATAGCAGATAATATCCCCCGGCTGGGCTTCGGAATAAGAAACCTCCCTTCCGGTACTGCGCAGTTCCCAAGAGGTACGGGGCACGGAGTATCCCTTGTCTTTGAACACCCTCCATACAAAACCGGAGCAGTCGGCTCCGTCAGTCAGGCTGGTTCCTCCGGACACATAGGGATTGCCGATAAACTGGCAGGCATAATTGGCAATGGCCTGCCCGCCCGCACTGCCGCCGGAAGGTATGCTGACCGATGAGGAACCGGAACCGCCTGAAGAGCCGGAATTACCCGAGGAACCGGAATTGCCTGCGGAACCGGAACTGCCCGACGAGCCGGAACTGCCTGACGAATTGTTTGCTGCCGCAGCGGCTTCCGCTGCCCGGCGTGCCTCTTCTTCCTTTCTTTTCCGCTCTTCCTCTTCCCGACGCTTCCGTTCCTCCTCTTCCAGTTTCTTAATCTGTGCAGTCTGCTGCTTTATCTTTGTTTTGTATGCGGCTGCCTGCTGTTTAGCCCGGGCAATCTGCACATTATAATTTTCATATTCCTGCTTCTTCTCTTCCAGCAGCTGTTCCATATATGCCTGCTCTTCTTCCAGTTCATGCTGGGTGGCTTCCAGTTCCGACTTTTCCTCTTCCAGCCGGTCCCATACCTGCTGCGCATACTCCTTGGCTTCCTGATATTTTTCCAGCATCTTTCTGTCATATTCATAAATCTGTTCAATATATTCCGCCTTATTCAGCATATCCCCAAAGCTTTCGCTTGTAAGGAGAAGCTGCATATAAGAAACGTCCCCTTCTTCATACATAAACTGAATCCGGCGTTTCATTGCCTCGTACTGCTCATCCTCCTGCTGCTTTGCCGCCGCATATTCCGCCTCCGTCTCCCGGATCTGATCTTCCTTCTCCACGATTTCTTCCTTCAGAATATCTACGCTGGCAATGATTTCCACCACGCTGGCATCCAGCTCTTCTATCTCCCCGCCTACCTCCTGCTGCTCATTCTCCAGACCGGAAATCTGACCCTGCACATTATTCAGTTGCCGCTTGTTCTCTTCCTGTTGTTTCTTTATTTCCGATATGGAAGAAGCATACACCTTTCCCGAGAAAGAACATACCATAAGGCATGCCACGCCTATGCCGATCCACCCTGTAATTTTCTTTCTCATACGCAACCCCGATTCGCTCCCTTTTGCCCAATCCGCCAATACCCGTTAAAAAATGACAGATTACAGTTCGCAGTTCTTCACCGTCCTCGGGAAAGGAATCACATCCCTGATATTCCCCATTCCGGTCAGATACATCACACATCTCTCAAAACCCAGTCCGAACCCGGCATGACGCACGGATCCGTATTTCCTGAGATCCAGATAAAAGCCGTAATCCTCCTTGTTCAGGCCCAGTTCTTCCATCCGTCTCTCCAAAGTTTCCAAGCTGTCTTCCCTCTGGCTTCCCCCGATGATTTCACCGATGCCGGGCACAAGGCAGTCCATGGCTGCCACCGTTTTGCCGTCGTCGTTCAGCTTCATATAAAACGCCTTGATTTCCTTGGGGTAATCCGTTACAAATACCGGACGCTTAAATTCTTTTTCCGTCAGGAAGCGTTCGTGTTCCGTCTGTAGGTCGCAGCCCCAGAATACTTTATATTCAAACTCATCATTATGTTTTTCCAGTATCTCTATGGCTTCCGTATAGGTCACATGCCCAAAATCAGAGTTCAGCACATGGTTCAGCCTTTCCACCAGCCCCTTATCCACGAACTGATTGAAGAAATTCATCTCCTCCTTGGCATTTTCCAGCACATAACGGATAATATGCTTCAGCATGGCCTCCGCCAACATCATATCGTCCGTCAGGTCCGCAAACGCCATCTCCGGCTCTATCATCCAAAACTCCGCCGCATGCCTTGTAGTATTGGAATTTTCCGCCCGGAATGTGGGTCCGAATGTATATACGTTTTTAAACGCAAACGCATACGTCTCTACATTCAGCTGCCCGCTTACGGTTAAATTGGCCTGTTTCCCGAAAAAATCCTGGCTGTAATCAATTCCTCCTTCTTCTGTCCGCGGAAGCTTCTCCACATCCAGCGTAGTCACCTGAAACATTTCACCGGCACCTTCGCAGTCGCTGCCCGTAATGATCGGCGTATGCACATAAACAAACCCCCGCTCCATAAAGAACGTATGGATTGCATATGCAATCAGCGAGCGAACACGGAACACTGCCTGGAACGTATTCGTCCGCGGGCGGAGATGAGAAATCGTCCGCAGATATTCGAAACTGTGCCGCTTTTTCTGCAGCGGATAATCCGCCGTGGAAGCCCCTTCCACCAATACCTCCTCCGCCTGCAGTTCAAAAGGCTGCTTGGCTTCCGGAGTCGCCACGATTGTTCCCCTCACAATAATTGCAGACCCTACGTTCAGTTTGCTGATCTGCTCGAAATTAGCCAGCTTGTCACTATAGACAATCTGCAGCGGCTCAAAAAACGTACCGTCATTGACCACAATAAAGCCAAATGTCTTGGAATCGCGGATGCTCCTGATCCATCCTCCAACCGTTACTGCCTCACCCGTGAACTTCTCCCTGTCCCGATACAAATCCCTAATGTCTGTTAAATTCATCTCTCCAACTCCCTTTAAATATTTTTTGTCCGTTATTTCAGAACGTCCTGACTCTTTTCCCTATGATATCCTCTGTTTGAGTTTATTCGGCATTTCCCATGCCTTCTTCCCTTTCCTGATCCTGCCCTGCCCTCACGTCAGCATTCTCGCCAAGCAGCTTCAGCACTTTCATGCTCAGCAGATATTCCTTATAGCCTTCCTTATCCATGTTGGCTTCCAGCCTCTCTACGCTTCCTCCGGAAAGTACCGCCAGTTCCTCCACTTCCTGCCGAAATTCCTCTTCCGTCACCTGCAGCCCTTCCGCGTCCGCAATCGCCTTTATCATAATCTGCTGTTTTGCATATTCCGCTGCCTCGGTACGGAATTCCTGCATATAAGCTTCTTCGTCCATGCCGTAGCTTTCCATAAGCTGGGACAGGGAAAGCCCATACGCCGCGGCCTGTGATGTCAGGTTGGAAATCAGGGTATCCACATGCCTGTCCACCATTGCCTGCGGAGGTTCCGCCACAAACTCACACTGGGCAAATACCGCCGCCATGGCGGCATCCTCCACCTGCTGTGCATAGGCGGCAGCTGCTTCCTCATATAAGGCATCATATACATATTGCCGGTATTCTTCTACCGTATTCAGGCCGATGTCCAGCCTTTTCACAAATTCGTCCGTCAGTTCCTGCGGCTCCGCCGCCGTAATGGAATTAATGGTTACCGTAAATACCACATCTTTCCCGGCCAGTTCTTCATGATAATTATCGGGGAAGGTCAGCGGCACCTCCACCGTTTCTCCCACTTCTGCCCCTATCAGCCCCTCCTCAAACCCGGGTACAAACCGGCCGGAGCCTATGCCCAGATCCTGTCCGGCCGCAGTGCCTCCGTCAAAAGCCACCCCGTCCAGCGTCCCTGCATAATCAATGTTGACCGTATCTCCCTCAATCACTCCCCTGTCCGGGTTGATGCAAAGCATATGTTCTATATAAGAATCTATGCTTTCCTCCGAAACCTCCGGCCGGTCTGCTGTCACTTCCACTCCTTTGTATTCCCCCGGCTTCACATAATCCGCCGCATTTATCCCCGCAAGGTATGCGTCTTCCCCGTATTCCCTGAAAGCCAAAGTTCCTCCCGCACCTGCCGCGGCGTTATTTTCCTTCCCGTCTTCCGCCGTTATGCTGCCGTCTCCTTCCTCTGCGGCGTTGTTTTCCTTCTCATCACCAACCGCCGCGCCGCCGTTCCCTTCTTCCGCACCGGCTGTTTGGCTGCCGCTTTCTTCCTCTGCCGCCGGCTGCTGCCCGCCGTCATTCCCGCCGCAGCCGGCGAACAGCACAGCCATGGCCGCACAGACAGCAGTGACCGTAGTCTTTATTAAATTTGTATGATTTCTCATATTCCGTATAATCTCCTTTTCCCGCATGCTATACAAATCAGGCAATAGTTCAGTTATACCACAAAATTGCCTTTCTTAAAACCCTTTTTATCAGTTTTTAATAATTTCTCATTTTCCTCTATATTTTTCCTACACTTTTTCCGATAAGTATGTTATAATGTAATCAAAACTATGTTGCACCCTAATACGAGGATTAATTGTCGATGATTTTATAATTAACCTGCGCAGGAACTGATTCCTGCGAAAGTATGATTTCAAGGACGAAAGGAGGGGAGTGTCATGGCATATAACAGTATAGCGCTTAACAATGTATATAATTATTACATGACGACTTATGCTCCGAGAGGTTCTTCCCGTTATGATACCCACAAGAAGAGCGAGCTTCGCAGCATATATAATTCCATTGTTAAACTGAACAAAGAGTCTCCTTTATATAAACTGGACAGCAGCCGTGAATCCAAGAGTTTTGCTGTAGGTATTAAAGAAGATGCCAGAGAACTCCGCAATGTAATCGCCTCTTTAGGAGGCTTGGACGAAGAGAAGATTCTGAACAAGAAAGCTTCTTATTCCAGCAATGAAGATATTGCATCGGTAGTATTTACCGGCGACAGGCCGGAAAATGCCGAAGCGCCCTCTTATGAAATAGAGGTCCGGGCTTTGGCATCCAATCAGGTAAACACAGGAACTTTCCTGCCAAACACCAAGGCACAGCTTCCGCCGGATACCTATTCTTTTGATGTGCATATCAACGATCTGAACTATGAGTTTCAGTACAACATAAAAGAAGGGGAAACGAACAAGGCTGTTCAGGAACGTCTGGCAAAACTGGTCAGCAATGCGGATATCGGCTTAAATGCAGATGTGGTGGAAGACGGGAAGGGTAATTTTGCACTGCGTTTCCGTTCCACGGCAGAGGGATTGAAGGACGGGCAGATGTCTATTTTCCTTGTGTCCGATGACTTTACCAGCAAACGGGAAGGCTCCGTTTCTTATTTCGGATTGGATCAGATGACCCGGCCGGCAGCCAATGCGGAATTTTCCTTGAACGGCAGGAACCTTACTTCCCATTCAAACACTTTTTCCGTTGACGGACTGTTCGAAGTCACTTTAAAAGGGCTTAGTTCCGGAAAAGGCGATACTGCAACCATCGGGCTGAAAACCGATGTGGAATCCTTGGCCGAAAATATAGGCGCATTAGTAAAAGGCTATAATTCCTTTATCCGCCATACCGCCGAATATCAGGATAATTTTGCCGGCAGCCGCAGGCTTCTCGGAGAAATGCGCGGGATTACTGCACGTTACAACAGTCAGTTTGATATTCTGGGACTGAATCTTCAGGAAAACGGCACTATTGAAATTGACAAAAGCGAATTAAGGCATGCGGCTTTTTCCGAATATGCCAAGGAAGATTTTTCCGCTATCCGTAATTTTGCCAACACCCTTGTGCGCAAGATGGATCAAGTTTCCTTGAATCCGATGAATTATGTAAACAAGACCATTATTGCATACAAAAATCCCGGCAAAAATTTTGCCACGCCATATATCACAAGCGCTTTCAGCGGAATGTTATTTAACAGCTATTGCTAGAAGCAATTGCTGGCAGCTATTGCTTTTCATGCAGTACCAGATATTGCATATAATTACCCCATGCTTTCACGTTTCCCGTGCCGGCATGGGGTTCTTTTTACAGCGGAATATTTCCGTGCTTCTTATGCGGTGTTTCCACCGATTTGTTTTTCAGTGCCCGCAAGGCTTTCAGAAGCCGTTCCCGGGTTTCTTCCGGTTTGATGACTTCATTGACATACCCCCGTGATGCCGCCACATAGGGATTCAGGAAGCGTTCCTCATATTCTTTTTTGCACTGCTCCCTCATCGCCTGCGGATTAGACGCAGCCTTGATTTTCCGCTTAAAGGCAATGTTTACCGCCCCGTCGGCTCCCATAACCGCAATTTCCGCAATGGGCCATGCAAAGACCATATCCGCCCCCATCTCCTTCGAATTCATGGCGATATAGGCTCCCCCGTACGCTTTCCGCATAATCACAGTGATTTTCGGTACGGTGGCTTCCGAATAAGCGTACAAAATTTTTGCCCCATGCCGTATAATCCCGTTATGCTCCTGTGCCGTCCCCGGCAGGAAAGCCGGAACATCCACCAGGGTCACAAGAGGTATGTTGAAGCAGTCGCAGAAGCGGATGAAACGCGCAATCTTATCCGACGCATGATAATCCAGGGAACCTCCCATAGCCGCCGGCTGGTTTGCCACGAAACCTACTACCCTGCCCTGCATGCGCCCCCATCCCACAACCGCATTGAGCGCAAAATCCTTCTGCACTTCAAAAAAGCTATCCTCGTCCACGATGCAGTCTATCACTTCCTTCACATCATAGGCACGCCGGGAATTATCCGGCACAATGTCCCGGATTCTGCCGGCTCTGTCGCCCTTGGGCAATATTTTGTTTATGCTGCCCACCTTCCCGATTCTTTTATTTACCCCATAGAGAAAAGACTGCCGCTCACCGTTATATTTCACCGTAGGAGCCTTTTCCGTATTGTTGGCAGGAAGGTAGGAAAGCAGTTTCCTTACGCCCATCAGGCATTCCCCTTCCGAATCATAAGTAAAATGGGAAACCCCGCTTTTCCTGGCATGCACCTCCGCGCCGCCCAGCTCCTCCACCGACACTTCTTCATTGATTACCGTCTTCACCACATTGGGGCCCGTAATGAACATCTTGGAAATATCCCTTACCATAAAAATGAAATCACAGATAGCCGGCGCATAGCAGGCTCCGCCGGAACAAGGCCCCAAGATTACCGCAATCTGCGGAATGACTCCGGATGCCTTTGTATGCCTGAGAAACATGCCGCTGTAGCCGCTCAGTGACGATATTCCTTCTTCTATCCTGGCTCCGCCGCTGTCATTGATACAGATTAGCGGTGCTTTCATTTCCATGGCCATATCCTGAATCCGGCAGATTTTAAAAGAATGGTATTCCCCCAGCGTCCCGCCGATTACCGTAAAATCCTCACTGGCCACGAACACCAGCCTGCCGTCTATTTCCCCATATCCCGTCACTACGCCGTCCCCCGGCACACGGCGTTTATCCAAATCAAAATCATCAATGCGGGACTCCACAAAGCCGTCCACTTCCACAAAAGTATCTTTGTCAAGCAGCATCTGTATCCGTTCCCTTGCGGTTAGCTTTCCGATTGCATGCTGTTTCTCTATCTTGGATGAGCCGCCCCCTGACTTGGCTTTCTCACGGCGCATTTCCAATTCCCTGACTGCATCTTTCCAGTTTACATTTCCCATTTCCGCAATACTCCTTTTATTTATTATTCTTTGAAACTATAATATTTTGATATTCAAACCTTTTAAGAGTATTATAGCACGGATTTCCGATTTATCAAGTACCATTCTGCTTCCGTCCATGGGAAATCGGAAACAGACAACGCAATCCGGCGAGATGCCCGGTGCATGTACACCAAGCGTTTCGCCGGATTGCATTGATTGTCCGTATATTCCCGGCCGGAAACAAATCCCATGCCGGTCAGTTCTGAATGCTTCTCAGGCCTGCAGACAGCCTCCGGAATTACTGCCCCTAAGGCTCCGCTTCTGCCATCTCCAATGCCGCCGCAATTACTTTGTCCATATCGTAATACCTGTATTGTCCCAGCCTGCCGCCGAAAAGGACATCCTTTTCCTGTTCTGCCAGCTTCCGGTATTTCTCAAACAATAAATTATTTCGTTCGTCATTTATTGGATAGTACGGTTCGTCCCCTTTGTTCCATATTGCCGGATATTCCCTTGTAATGACGGTACCTTTCTGCGTCCCGAATTCAAAATGCTTATGCTCGATAATCCTTGTATAAGGCACTTCCCGTTCCGTATAATTCACCACCGCATTGCCTTGATAATTATCGCAGTCCGGCATCTGCTCTGTCTCAAACCGCAGAGAACGGTATTCCAATGCGCCCAGACGATAATCAAAATACTCGTCAATCATACCCGTATACAAGGTTTTGCCGAATTCCATGTCCCCGTTTTCACGGCATGCCCGGATAAATTCCTTATATTCCGTGCCGGTACGCACTTCCGTTCCTTCCAGCAGTTTTTCCACAATTGCCGTATAGCCGCCTACGGGAATTCCCTGATATAAATCATTAAAATAATTATTATCATAAGTAAACCGCATCGGCACCCGCTTAATAATAAAAGCCGGCAGTTCCGTGCAGGGGCGTCCCCACTGCTTTTCCGTATAACCTTTAATCAGCTTCTCATAGACATCCCTGCCCGCCAGCGACAAAGCCTGCTCTTCCAGATTCCCGGGCACGGAAATATGGAGCTCGCTGATCTGCCCCTCTATCACAGCCTTCGCTTCCGCAGGAGTCCTGACTCCCCACATCTTACTGAAAGTATTCATATTAAACGGCAAGTTATAAAGTTCGTCCTTATACACTGCAACCGGCGAATTCACAAATCTGTTGAATACGGCGTATTGGTTAATATATTTCCACACTTTCTCATCCGAGGTATGGAAAATATGTGCGCCATATTTATGTACCCGTATCCCCAACGCTTCTTCGGTGTAAATATTTCCGGCGATATGCTCCCTCTTATCAATGACAAGGCATTTCCTTCCCCTTCTCCTCATCTCTTTTGTAAAAACAGCACCAAACAGCCCGGCACCCACTATCAGATAATCGTAATGCATGACGTCATCCCTTTCGCATTAATCCTTCAGCTGATATTTTTCCAATTGCAGGTAATCGTCCATCAACTCCAGAATCTTTTTGCGCCCAGTCTTATTCAGCTTTACATAATACTGCATGACACGGTTTTCAAGGATTTTCTCACCAAGGCTTGCTCCCTTTTCCAAAGAACTGAAATCCACCGGATTCAAATTCAGCTTGTCGCACATTTTAATGACCGTTCCATACGCCATGCCTTCAATCCCCCTATCCAGTGCCGTAACAAGCGTGCTGTACGGTATCTGCATCTCGATTGCAAACTGACGCACACTCTTGTACTGTGTCAAAATTTCCTTCTTTAATATTTCTGCCTTTGTCATATTTGGCTTCCTCCTGTCACTCTTCTTTGTGTTATTATTGCTCAATATAATACGATACAGGCATCCGATTAAGTCGAATAGGTATATTATAGCACATATACGGTATTCCGTCACCGCTTTTTGCTAATGTATTCAAATTTTTAAGGATTTTTAATACTTTCTAAAAAAATAAATAACTTTTCTCCCCATTTATCATTGTCTGTTGTAGACAGGCTCCCGCCATATACAGCAAATTTCCTGCAATACCCCTTCTGTCCTGCAGGAGCCTCGGAAATACAGTGAAGACTCCGCCGCACGCCTGCCTGCCCAGCCCGCTGCCTGCGGAAAATGCAATATGATATGAATTACCGTACAAACATATGAAAACGTTTGTGATTGGAACCGTTCTTCAGCGACCCCGGAAAAACGGTTCCTTATGGCTTACAACATCATCTTAGGTATTACCCCGCCATGCGTCAAGAAATTATGCAAAACCCGCATAAAAAGCTTCCTGTCGGCCTACGGCAGCATGCCGGGCAGCATAAATAGGCTATTCCGCAGAAGCCGCCGCTTCCCTTGCAGCCTCGCCCAAATCTTTCAGGAAAGGCATAATTGTGTTCTCCAGTATTTCCGCAATTCTCCCGTCTTCCTTCTCCCGGATTGCCGCTCCCAATGCACCCAGCTGCCCGTTCATCTCCTGCTTGGAAATATGTATCTTCTCCAAATCCAGTACATCCGAAACCCTGTTATATACTTCCACCGCCCAGTTCAGCCCGTCGATACATTGATTTTGGAACACATCCGTGTCCGGCTGCCGGCTGCCTTTCAGTTCCCCGCACAGCGTCTCCATCCCCGGCACCAGTTTCCGCAGATATTCATCCAATGCCTGTAATGCCTCTCTCTTTTCTTCCTGTAAATGATTCATCCTAATCCGTCTCCTTTCCTGAATCCAATCATCCAATGTTTTCTGTCCCTGTTCCGTTTTGCTAATATGCCTTAAAATTATACTTGTGCGGAACTTTTCCTCTCTCCCCATGCAGGCTTTCGTACAGTTCGCTCCATAACTGCGCCACGGAATCTTCCCCTTCACGGATGTCTTCCATTACCAGGCCTCCGTCCCGCTCCAGCAGTTCATAGGCTTCCTTATCCTTTCCCAGACGATGCAGTGAACAGATGTAATAAAACCGTATTTTTGAAATCTCCTGCCCTTCCTTATCCATAGTTTCATAAAAACGGCAGAGAGCCTGATCCGCCCCGCACAAAGACAGAATCTTAAATCCCTCTTTTAAATAAGAAGAATCCGTCCGCCGCATTTCCATGCCTTTTATGATATACTCTGCCGCGCGCCCGG
Organism: uncultured Lachnospiraceae bacterium; assembly: GCA_910579645.1. Classification (GTDB taxonomy): domain Bacteria; phylum Bacillota; class Clostridia; order Lachnospirales; family Lachnospiraceae; genus Kineothrix. The sequence goes on from CAJTVK010000014.1 coordinate 11,730, forward strand.
TTTTATTCCGCATCAGGCAGGTACAGCTTAAGGCATGGAAAGCCCACGGATTTTCTTCATGCAAAAGTGATTTTTTCAATTCTTTCTGCGCCTTTTTGTATTTTCCGCCCATATAATAACCAAGTCCCATATGATAATGGGCATACCAGTTCTCGGCATTCACCGTTTTCAGGCTCTCTTTTAAAAATACCGCATTCCTTTCATCTATTAAAAATTCATCCGGACTTTCGTTCGGTTCCGGGCAATGCAGCACGGAGGTCTCAAAAAATCTCTTCCAATTCTTTAAAGCTTCCTCTTTCACTTCAAATTTCAGATGTTCCGTCAGCTTACCCTGCGGTTTCAAGGCTCCGTAACCACTTCCCGCAAAAACCGGCCCTGCTTCCCTGCGTGCCATGGGTTTCGTTTCCGCGAGCCTCTGTTCCATATTCTCCCGGATTTGACCAAGGCATAGCCTTTCCGTAAAGCCGGCTGCACGTTCCGGATGATTTTGCGCTAAAATCTCCTGCGGAATCCGAACTGCGCCATACCGCTCCATCCATTCCCACGCCGTATGGGGCGCCATCGGAAGGCATCCGTACTGTGTCTTTCCCAGACCGGCCTGTATCTCGATATATCTGCCCGCCTGATCCGTGAGGAATTCCTGCCAATGATCCGAAGCATCGTTATTACCCCAGGAAAATAACTTGCGGCTCTTTAACCTTGCCGTGGAAACATGCAGCAGCCCATAGCCCGTCCGGTCTATATTGGCAATATATTTCGGACTTTTCTCCGGTATATCAAAAAAATAGTCCGTTGATTTTCCGATTTTCTTATACTCCGTAATATCAACGCCGTTCACAACAGGCAGAGATACTTTTGTCACGGTTCCGTCCGCATAGGTAAACGCTTCTTCCGCAGGGACAATGATTCTTCCGCCCTCATATTCCTCCACGGCGATATTGCTCCACCAGTACATAGGTATCACTTCATTGCTTTCGTTGACAATGCGCATCCGGCAATTCAGGCAGGGACTGTCCGCTTCCAGCCAGAAATCCATCTGATAGGAAACCGCCCGGATTCTTTCGTACTCATACATGCGGAGCACGGGAATGCCGTTTTCCATTTCCGTTTCCGCAGTGTACAAAGGTTCCGTAGTAAGCGGCGAGTGCCCGATGATTCCTATGTTCCATTCCACGCCGCCGGAAAACCACGCGTTGCGCACTGCAAGATTGGAAAACCGAAGTACGTCATTGGTGTAGAGCAGGTTCCTGCCTGCTTTTTTATCCCACAGCTGCCAGAGTCTTCCGCCGTATTCCGGCAGAAACACTGCTTTCAAATAATCATTTTCCAGTATGGCCGTCTGTATCTCTTTCTCGGAAAGCTGCCGCTTATAGCCGTTGTACTGCCTGTAAGGGTAGACATTGCTCCTGCGCCCATAGCCTTCATATATTTCATCATCCTCTTCCAGGCAAAACTCCAGATGATTCTGCAGAATCACCTCTCCAAGCAAGTCAGGCACGCTGCTCGGTTTCCCAAGGCAGGCCGCTCTTATTTTCATCTTCTCAAATCTAAGTTCCGGCAACATAAATCCTCCTAAAACAATCCTATGAAACTGTTTATCTGACAGCAAACACACGCTAACCCTCCAGCCCCTCACAGACTTTCTCCGCAATCAGCGCCGCTCCGGCCGCATTGGGATGCGTGCCGTCAGACGTATACTCTTTTGCGTTCTCATAGGTTATGCCGCATCCGTACACATCAATCACGGCATCCCCTTTGGCATGAGCCACTGCTTTGATGCAGTCATTATAATTCTTTGCCGTCAGCCCGTGTTCATTCTGGAAGGGAAAGGTTTCCCCTTCTTCATCCCATCGGGATACCTCCGCTATCGTACAGCAGTAAATCTCCGCATCCGGATACCACCTATGCATCTTGTCCAGCATCAGCCCATATGCCTCGCTGAAGTTCTGTATATACCCTTCCTCCACCGGCGACACGCCGTCATAGCTGCCAAGGGGAATACCGTTAATTAAATCATTGGTGCCCATCAAAATAATAATCACATCCGGCCAAGACCCCTCCGTGCTTGCCAAATCCGCCACTCTTTGGTTCCCGCAGGCATAAGCCCCCTCATGATTATCCTGAGACTGTCCGCTTACCGTACTGCCCGAATAGGATGCATTCCGGCACAGCTCCATCCCTGTCCGCCCAATCACCTGCATCCACCAAGTTTCCTCTACGGACTGCACCTCCCCGTATTCCGGATAAAAAACACTATAATTCTCCGGGATATAACCGGTAAAAGTAGAGATACTGTCCCCACAGACCGACACTTTTTTCCCCGCCCACCGGGATTCTTCTTCCGCCTCTGCCGGCTCCCCTGCCGCCTCTTCCTCCTTGCTTCCCTCACTCATGCTTCCGCTGCCCTCATCTTCCTTGCCCTTCCCTTCTTTTTCCTCCTCTCCTTCGCCGGGTTCCCCCTTATCCGCTCCGGAAACGTCATGATTACCTGCTTCACCGCTCTCCGCTTTCCCTGCCGCATCGGGAACGCCCTCTTCCGTCCCCGCCCCTTCTTGCGCACTTTGCTCCGCTCGGTTTCCGCAGCCCCAGAAAGTCAGGAACACCATAAAAGCCAATGCCAGTGCAACCCTCCTTTTCCTTCTCCTGCCGCCCGGAGTCTCCTTATATTCCGTCTTTTCCGCTCCCATAACCCGTTTTTTCCTTTCCCGTTCCATTCCGCTGCACACTTTCCGGCTGCACTTGCATTTTTCGCCCGCACAACCGGAAAGCGTGCCTGAAAATTTAATTCCCCATCTCCAAACACGCCTTACCTCAAAAAGCATAGTTCCTTATTTCCTGAATATGGACTGCCTTGCCCCATGCATTGTCCCGCTGTTTTTCAGCACATCATTCACCGCGTCCATCCGCAGGCCCGCGTCTATGAAGTCACAGTTCTTACAGAACGGATAGTTCTGTCTCCCTGTCCGTATTGCATCTCTGAGAATCTGATATTTCCTGCTGTTCCATCCGTCTTTCAGAGCCACCTCATGCAAATCCGCCAAATCGGTCACTTCAAAATTATCGCAGCAGCAGATTCCCAATTTCCCGTTCGGCATAATCCACATATCCGTATACGGCATCAGACAGGTTTCCTTGATTACCTTATCCGTAGCCGGCTTATTAGGTGCGCTTCCCGCCCGGTTGGTCAATACCTCCTTCAGATAACGCATCTGAATCAGCACATCCACGTCCTTGAATTCCTCCGGATGATCCAAAATATATTTATATACTTTTTGAATATTTTTATGCAGCTTCATATCCATGCAATAGTTATTGATTACCAGCTGGTCCACATAAGGAATGATTTCCTTCACCTTCTCCACCGTCAGCAGCAGGCCGTTGGTAGACATGAAAATAAACGCTTCCGGCAGCTTCTCTCTGGCATATTTATGAAACTCCACAATCCGTGTGTCCAACAGCGGCTCGTTGTTCCCGTACATGGTCAGATGCCCTTTGTACCCCCACTCCGAAAGCTGGTCGATAATTTGATAGAACAGTTCATCCTCCATCCGCATATACGGACGTTTTTCCGCATATTTATTTGCCGTACAAAATTCGCAGGTACTGTTGCACCGATTGATTGTCTCCAGATTTACCACCAACGGCTGCGGAACTTCTTTCGCCGACATAAAATAATCGATATAATTCCTCTGCAGCTTCCTCCGGGTAACAAACTGCAGCTTTAAATAACTTTCGCTGGCCAGCCACGGCAAGTATTTTCTTGCATTCCAGCCCAATCTACCTAAAAAATTGTGTACTCTAACCGGCATCTGTATTTATCTCCTTTACTGTGTTGATTCCTTATGCTTTCATCATCATAGCACCTTATAAAATAGCGGTCAAGTGATTAGAATATACCGCCGATGCCTCCCGGCAAGTAATAAGGCAGGAACCTGGCAAACAAGCTATAGGCAAACGCCGCCAGCACATAAGCCATAATCCCCAGGCAAAACGCCTTCCCGCACCATTCCGCCGCTTTTGCCGCCGATGGCTTCCGCTCTTTCCCCCCCTGCCGCAGCCGCCAGCCGCCGGCCGCCCCAATCCGACAGGCCGCACAGCTTCTCCACGCCCAGCGTCACCAAATACATAAGCGGTATCAGCACCGGCAGGATATATCTGCCCTGGGGCTGATATTCCCAAGTATAAGAATAATAGATACTAAGCGCTATCGTAATCGCACAGAACAGTGCCATGCCGAAATAGAACACTGTTTTCTTTCCTTTCTCCGCTTCCGCCGGCCGGCCCTTCTTCCACAAAAGCTGCACCGGAAGCACGGCTGCCGTACAAGCCACAATCCAGAACCGCTTATAGTAAAGATAAATCAAGCCGTGGGTCGGTATCTGCATCGGCCCGAACATAGCAATAAAGCTGTCCCGCAGCAACGTCAGATAACCGGTCTGAAAGAGCATATCCTTTAAAGGCGTCCCCGAATCCCGGTAGGTAAACCTTGTCAGCGGGTTGAATTCTTCCGTAGCGGTCAGAATGGCGCATTCCCTCCTGGCATTCATGGCAATCAAATCGCCGTCATACAGAACCATATTGCGGATAAACCACCAGCCAATGCCCGCCAACACAACCGCGGAAATAAAAATACCGTTTTGCAGCAAAGGCTTCCATTCCACCCACGGCTTTTTTCCCTTGGGCGTATGTATATATTCCGAAGCAAAAATTATAATTGCCGCCACAATAATCCCGTAAGCGTTATAATAGGACATGGCACACAGAATAATGCCTATAGCCAGCTGAATACAATCCCTTTTTCCATATCCCGTCCGCTGCGCCCGGAGCAGGGCATGAAAAATCACCGCTACCGAAAGCATAGCCATGGAATCCGTATTGACATAAGAATGAATGAAAATATTCTGAGGCAGGAACACGGTCATTATGGTAAACACCCACTGCAAATATGGGTTCTTCCATCCCTCCTTGGCTATTTCCCTTACATAATAAGCCATCAGCACGCCAAAAAACACATTTACCATACGGGCCGCCAGCAGCAGCACATAGCCGTCCGAAGTAAACAGCTTTAAGAACCGCAGCAGAAAGCCCTGCAGGATATATGTCAGTATCGGCTGAAAAGCATAGGATGCGCCATAGCCGTCCAGAATGATTTCCGGATCGGCCCCGTGAGGCAGCCTGCCGTGACTGCAAATGTAATTCACTACTTTGAAACGATTGATTTCATCCGGCGGGTCGCCAAAAGTCTGCACCGCGGCAAAACAGGCAATCGACGCAAATACCAGCAGATAAAAAATGACCTCTGCCGCAACCTCTCTTTTTTTCCTATATTCTGCACTTCCCATACTCTCATCCCTGTCGCTTTTCATCTTCCATATCTTTTTACCGCTTCCGCATTTTCCGGTGCCTTCATGAATCTGCAGTATAAATAAATTTTATAAGCAGAAGCCTCCGTCCCGTAGTCTTTCACAAACCGCAGCCCCGCCTCCTCGGCATTGGTCAGTTCAAATCTGGAAAAAAGATACCTGCCGCCCAATTCCTCAAAAGCCCCGCCGTCCATATACAAATTCTTGTCCTCAATCCGAAAGCTTTTGCTGTCGCTTACCACAGAGGCCTCCGACCCGGAATACAGATAGGCTCTGGCGCCCCAGTCGTCATAATAAATCCGGCTGGCTTCCACACGCTCCAAAGCCGGTGCGATAATCCTCCGGAAGTCCTCCTTATATTGTTGGGGATAGAATCCCAAATATCCGTCCAACGTGGCAATTCCGTTATATTCCAATACCGCCGGATGCAGGCCGTAAGCCACCGACCACTCCCCGTCATAACCGATATCCTCTTTGATTTCCCGGAATAATTCCTCGGAATAAAACTCCTCATAACTCATCCGGTCTGCCGTCTTTCCTTTCACCAGTTCCACGGCCTTGTTTTTGCAGGTGGCAAGCAAATCGTTATATCTGGTAGGGGATAAGAAAATCACCGCTATGGCAATCAAAGCCAAGCCGTTTGCCGCCAGCCTCCCCAGACCTGCCAGTGCACTGCCCAAACCGTTCCCCGCTTTTTCCCTTTCCGCCGCAGCCTCATACATACGCTGCAAGATAATGAAAAAAGACATATACCAGAGAAACGGGCTGAAAAAAACGGTACGGTTAAACTGAAACCCTTTCAGGAACGGAAATAAAGTCTCCACCCCCCGCCGGAACGCCCCCCAATTATAAATGCCATATACGGCACTGTTGAATACCAACACCAGCATAAGCAGGTTATATACGTCATGAAACATTCCCTTCCAATCCCGTTTTGCAATATACCGGTTATTCTGATACAAAAAATAAAACATACATACCCACCAGATAAACCGGTCATGCACGCTTTCCGCATGAAAATTCCCATGCAGCCATACATCCAGGCTTTGGGCAAAAATCTCCTTTGCCGTCAGATCCGCCTCTGTCATAGTGGCACGTATCGTCTCCGTCTCCCCGAACAGCATCACCGCAAACAGCCGGTATTCAAATGCCACATATCCTGCCGCCAGCACGAAAACCGCCCCGATTAACGGCCATGACGGCTTTCTGTCCCGCAGCCAAAGCCAGACTGCCGCCACCACAAGGTAAGCCAGTATAAAGAAACCAAAATAGGAAAAATAAGACAGGAACGGATAACAGAATAAAGCGGCAAACCATTTTGCAGAAGGCTTTTTATATATCCGCCGAAGCAGATACAACGCCAACGGAACGGAAGCAAACGGAATCCCGAAAGCCGGGAACATATTCAGCACGCCGTAGGCAAATCCCGCCATCGCCGCAAGCGGACGATAATCCTTCCTCTTCTCCCCGTACCAGTCCCCCGCCAGCAGCCAAACGCCGGCAACGGCAATTACTACTTTCAGCAGATATCCTGTCACATAAGCGGCAAAAGAGGGCATGACCATATATAAAACCGTATACAATGAGAATTCCGAGGGCAGGTTATCCCTTGTCACCCCGCCCAGAAAAGGCACGTCTGCCCCATGGGAAAAAAAGCTTCCCGTATTTTTCAGCATCTGAAACTGCGCCACAAATAAATCCAGATTATCATGGACGGCAATATAGCTGGATTCCCCACATATGGCATAAACTCCGGCCGTGCCGATAAAAAAAAGCCCTATTATTATCCAGTACCAATTACCGAAAATTTTCTTTTTCATCTTATCCGTACCGACTCCTTTCCCGTCAGACGATTTCTGCCTATATTCCCGCGGGCAACGAGCCGGGCAGCCGCACTTGTGCGGATATTTGGCAGGCTGCGTCTTCACTTAATAACATTGGAGGTTAAGCTTTGTCCGCGGCAAGATATTTAATTTCGTCATACAGCAGCATGGTCAGTGCGCAGTAAAACAGTCCCATACTATATATCATATAGCGCGGCTGGGAAAAGATAGTCACACCCACAACCCCGCAGTTAATGGCCAGCCCCAGCAGCACAATTTCCGCAAAAGTCTGAGTGGCATCCGGTTTCCTCCAATTCTTACGGACTACTATCCCCCGGATATACAGTCCGATGTAAAGCAGATAGGCCAAGACCGCATAGACATTCAGAACCCGATGCACCCTGGCAACGGAATTCACAAAACCCTCCCCGATATTGGCCAGTACGACCCGGACAAGATTTCCCTTCTCCTGCCCCAGCAAGGCCTTCACCATGCCGCCGCAATATTCGTCATACTGCAGGGCGGCATGCACCGGATCCCCGTCCCCATGTTGGCGGATATAGCCCTGTATCACCGGATTGATCATCCCATAGCCGATTACGTCATAGCTGTCCGCATAATGCGTCATCAGCCCCATGGAATCTTTGGGCGCATATGACATTTTGCAGCCCTCTCCCCCGGCCTGCCTGTTAATTTCCGTGTAAAACTGCTTCAGCGTCTCATCCCGGAACAGCCTTTCATCCTCATCCCCCGAAGTATAAATCAGCGTACAGAGCACACCCATGGAATTGCCCGCATGCTCCACCCACCGGCCGCGCACCATATAATTATAAAGCCTGTCCGCCCCTTTCCCTGCCGCCAGCAGCAATACCGTCAGCAGAAGAAGCCCCAGCAATTTCTTCCCTTCCCGCTTTTTTATCAGGAAATACAAAATAAAAACCACTGCCATCAGGCAGAGCGTCAGCAGCATCTGTTTTCTCAGGCTGACCAACAGAACCGCCAAAACTGCTGTTCCGGCCAGATTCCTTCCCTTTCTTTCCATCATATATTTATATAGCTGCACAAGAAACAGCACATACAGCGGAAAGCCCAATCCTTCCGTCATAATGCTGACCGTGTAAGAGGAACCCCGTCTGGCCACAAAGCGGTTCAGCAGCACTACCCCTATCTGAAAACAGACCGCCGACACCGCCAGGACGCGGCTGTCCTCTTTATATCCCTTCACCGTCACCGCCAGCTTCCATGACCCATAGGCCGCCAAGACACTCTGTACCGCAACTACCGGCCAAAGATAATTCCCCTCCCCGAACATGCGCCTGAAAATCCATAGAAAAGTAGGATACAAAGGTTCCCGCGTAATATCCATGGCTGCATAGCTGTTGGAATCCACACACCAGACCGGGCCGTCCAAAAAAGGAAAAATAAGATAAAACAGCAGGCAGAACCCCATAAGCCCTATTTCCCACCGTTTTTCCTTATTCCGCATATATTGTTTCACTTTTCCTGCCCCGTTCATCCTATTCTGCCCGCTCCCCGCCAAATGTTTCCTATTGTTTCTCCTGCTGCCCGTCTTTCATTTTGTGCCTTCGGATCATGTTTAACTGAATTTCAAAATCCCGCCTATTCTTTATCGCCATGTTAGATAATATCAGTCCTGCAAAAAAAGATTGCAGCGCCGCCAGCATCACAAACCCACAGACAAACAGAGTAGGGAATTTGGCCACCAGTCCGGTCTGAACAAAATCCACCAGGACAGGGATGAAAAAAATCACGGAAATTAAGGCCAAAAGCAGAGCCAAAAGCGAAAAAAAGCCCAACGGTTTATAATCTTTATACAGCCGTCCGATTGTCCCCAGTACCTTAATCCCGTCGGAATAGGTATTCAGCTTCGACTCGCTCCCCTCCGGCCGGTCCCGGTAATCCACAATGACATTCTCAATCTGCATATTATTGGACACCGCATGGATAGTCATTTCCGTCTCAATTTCAAAGCCCTTGGACAGCACCGGGAAAGTCTTCACGAAACCATAGCTGAATGCGCGGTAACCGGTCATGATATCTTTAATGTCACAGCCGAACAGATGATTGATGCTCCCTCTCACAAGGCTGTTGCCCATATTATGGAACGGACGTTTATTTTCCGTAAAGTAAGTAGAAGACAGCCTGTCCCCCACTACCATATCCGCATTGTGGTTCAGCACCTTGTCCACCATTTCCGGAGCATATTCCATCGGGTAAGTGTCGTCCCCGTCCACCATCACATAGCATTCCGCGTCAATCTCACGGAACATCCTCCGAATGACATTCCCCTTCCCCTGCAGATACTCATAACGTATGACCGCGCCGGCCTGCGTGGCAAGTTCCACGGTCCTGTCTGCGGAATTATTGTCATACACATAAACCACTGCTTCAGGAAGTGCCTTTTTCGCATCCGCAACTACCTTTGCAATGGTTTTCTCTTCATTATAACAAGGTATCAATACTGCTATTTTGTCCATCACTTTTTCTCCTAATGTCTATCATTACCTTATTTTAACAGAATATCCGGGCATCGTCCATTAAAATCGTTACTCTTCCGAAACCAATGCCATTATGTTAAGCCGCAGCCCGCTTCCGGAATAATGTTTTACTTAATGACATTGCCTGTGAACAGCAGCTTAAAATCCCTGATAAATAAATTCCGCCGCGCTATATTCCGGCCCGTAATAGCCAAGCAGTATCGTATAGAACAGCAGTGCATACCATAGGGCAAACCGCACCGGCAGCTTTTTCTTCTCAATCCGTTCCCGCACCGGCCCTTTCTGCTGCATCAGCGACACGGCCAACAGAATCAGCAGTGATACGACAGCAATCACCGCCTCAATCCAATCCAGCCCCAAGTTAAAAGCCACGCTGCCCGTCAGAATCCCCGTTCCCCGGAAAGAAACCGCCGCTTTCAGCATATGCACCGCTGCCTGCAGGGATTCCGCCCGGAAAAAGACAAAACCGATATTGACAAGGAAAAAGGTACGCAGAATGCGGAACCCGTCCACCCACCTGCTCTTCGGATCAATATGAAATTTTGCCATAAATTTCTCGAAAAACGGCAGCAGCAATTCACCGCTCACAATATAAAACCAATGCAGCAGCCCCGAGCCGATGACAAACTTCCAATCGCCGCCGTGCCAGATACCCACCGTCAGCCAGAGCACAAACATCCCCGCAAAAGTCGTCAGCTGCTTTCCCCGCTTCTTGCCGAACCGTCCCCGCAGCCTTTTTCCCAGCTTTGTAAAAGCCCCCGTGCGCAGCAAAGGGTAAAACACATATTCCTTCATCCATACCCCCAAGGAAATATGCCATTTCCGCCAATATTCGGAAATGTTCTTAGAAAGAAACGGTGTTTGGAAGTTCTCCGGCATCTTCAGCCCGAACGTCTGCGACATGCCCAGCACAATGTCCATAGAGCCGGAAAAATTTGTATACAGCTGAAAAGCATAACATACCGTGGCAATCCATACGGGAAGCCCTGCATAGGAAGCATAATTGTCATATACCGTATTCACCACTATATTCATCCGTTCCGAAATCACCAATACCTTAAAAAATCCCCACACCATCCGCTGCAGCCCAAAAGTCACCTGCCGGTAATCAAACGGATGAGGCTCAAAAAACTGTTCCCCGTCTTCCCGGTAGCGGAGAATGGGGCCGGATAATATCACCGGAAAATACATACCGTATAATGCCAGACGGAAAAAATTCTTCTGCGGCGGTGCGATTTTATTATATACGTCAATCACATAGCCCAACACGGAGAACGTATAAAAAGAAACCCCCAGAGGAGCCAGCAGCCGAATCCCATGCAGCGCCTCTTCCTCCCCCCCAAACATGGCGGCAATGCCGTTCACCGTATTTACCGCAAAGTTCACATATTTCAGCGCCGCCAGAATACCAATCAAAGCCGCCGCAACCCCAAACAATGCCAACCGCCTTTTTCCCTCATCCTCCGTGCCCGCCATGACGCGGATGCCGGCATACGCCGCAAGGCACGCAGCAATCGGATACGCTATCAGCAGCCCGTTCCCTGTCAGCAGATAATAGGCAATACTCACCGACAGCAAAAAAAACCATTGCGTTTTTTTCGGAATCAGGTAATATATAAGTAAAATACATGCATAAAAACATAAAAAATAGAACGAAGTAAACGTAGCTTGCATAAATACAGGAGCCTTTCTATGAATGATATACTAAATAAGCACAATACCCCCAATTCCGAACACTATTCCGAAACGGCGGCAGATCAATTGCCCTCCGCCGCCTTAAAGATACACCATATCGGATACTTAGTCAAAAAAATGGAGGAAGCAATCCATGCTTTCCAACACCTAGGCTATACCGTCCGCCAGGAAACGGCTTATGACGGAATCCGCAGAATTCATATCTGCTTTATGGAAAAAGACGGTTATCTTATTGAACTTGTCTCCCCCGCCGAAAGCGATTCCGTTGTATCCGGACTTTTAAAGAAATACAAAAACAGCCCTTACCACATCTGCTATGAAACACAGGATTTAGACAAGGAACTGGCTCTGCTCACGGCCGGCGGCTATACCGCCATTGACACACCCACACCTGCCCCCGCCCTTGACGGCCGGCGCGTAGTTTTCTTAATGAACCCCTTCCTGGGCATGATCGAACTGCTGGAACATGCCTGAACCGCTGCCCCCGGCACGCCTGACTGCACTGACTCACTCTGAACGGCCGCAGTTCTATGTCTATTTCCGCTAGTGCTTCATCCTGTCCGGATGAAGCACTAGTACTGATTTGCGGAAATAACGGTAAATTTCAGTGCCTGATTTTTGTGTCAGTCCCTAATCTGGCTTAAAATAATATCCGCCATTTCCCCCACGTTTTTCATCGTAACTACCTGTCCCATGGAAAACTTCATGCCGAATTCCTGTTCCACCGCTGCAATCAGGTTAATATGCTCCAACGAATCCCACCCGTCGATATCCTCGGAAGTGGTCTCCTCCTTTACCGTAATGGACGTATCGTCAAATACATCCTGAAACACCTCATTTAATGTTGCAAATACTTCCTCTCTGCTCATTTCCATTCTCCTTCCTGTATCCACCAGTATGACCCACGCCAATCAGCCATATGTTTCACTTGTTTTGTTTAAATTACCGCAATGCAGTACCGGTACTGCATCAGCCCTCTGCATTCACTTCAATATACCTATTTTTCTTTTTATAATCCGCCGGAAGCCGATACTCCCAGACCGTATTTCCCTTTTCGTCCTCTTCTGCCTTGACAAAACCCTGCAGCGCATAAAAATCCTTCACCATCCGGTTCTTTGCGGTAGGATAATAATATCCTGTCACCGTACGGATTCCGCGCTTCCTGCATTCCTCTGCCAGACAATCCATCATAGCATATTCCATGTCCCGTTTCAATACACGGCAGCTCATAATCCACAATTCGATATGAAGCCTGTCCCCTTCTATCCTGCCGATTACCACCGACACCACCCCGTTATCGCCGAACTTGTCCTCCAGCTTCCCGTATAAAGTAATATAATCCTCCGAATCCGCCGCCTGCTCAATCTCACTTTGCGTATATCTCTTCGTGGTCAGGTTAAACTGGTTGCTCTTATTAGTCAGTTGGGCAATACGCGCCATATACATCGGCTCAAAAGCCCTGACTGTCCCCTTCATCCGCAGGGATGCCAGATACTCCCCGTAATCCGCAAAAGAAGCCTGCTGCTTCTCCCGCATAAGATTCTCCTTATACATCTCGTTCCGCTTCCTGTCGTCCTCGGACAGCCTGGTCACCTCAAAAAATCCCGAATGATCCAACACACGGATATACTCTTCCGGCTTCCCCATTTCCGGCACCGCCGCTGCCGGGAACTGCGCACTCACAATTTCCCGTTCCGCCGGATTGTCGTCCACAAACACAAAACTATCCGGCAGCAGATTCAGCTGCTCCGCCGTTTCGGCCAGATTCCTGCTCTTCGGCTCCCAGTTCGCCTTAATGGATATGAAATCCTCCGGCTTCAGAATCCCCTCCGGATGCCGCAGCCCTGCCAAAGCATTTTCCTCCTCGTTCTTGGAATTGACGTTCAGCAGCACCCCAATCTCCTTCTGCGCCTTCAGGTATTCCTGAAATTCCGCATACACCTGCCCAAGAGAAGTCTCCTGCCCGATTTCCAGATTTTCCGGCCCGTCGTCCCCCACCACGCCGCCCCACAGCGTATTGTCCAAATCCAGCGCCAACGCCTTCTTATTCTTTCCGAACAGCGCCTTAATGATATTTCCCAAATTAAAAGCAAATGCCGGAATAGCCTGCATGCACATACAATATTTATACATATGCCAGTAAAAAGGATCCGCCCACCGGTCCAGCCCATAAGCGGATGCCATATAATTCATATCATTGATATAGAAACTGTCATGCTCCTCCGCGTACCGGTAAAACCGCTCATTCAGCCTGGTCAGAAACCGAATCCGCCCATGCATATCGCTGGCATCCTGATTCCCCAGCAGGCGGTAAAAAGGATATTCAAAATTATTCTGGATTACCGGACAATGATAATCACCCGCCAGCTTCTCCCACATCACCTCAAAATGCCGGTACTGCTCCTCCAGCAAAGCCTCAACCGCTTCCCTGCTGTCCCCTGCTTTCGGATAAGCAGTCACATTCCGGCTGCATGTATGAATAAAAATCAAATCCGGCGCAAAAGCCGCCAAAGCTTCCTGCCCGAACATGGCATCCTGGAAATACTGTCCGTATTCCGACTCATAAAACTCCGGCTTAATCCCCTGATTCAGCAGAAACAGCTCCAGAATACGGATAATGTCATGGGTCGTGCTGCCGCCCAAAACGGCAATCTTTTTCTCCGTCCAAGTTACGGCGGATACCCCAGTCTCCCTTTCCTCCAAAAGCCTGCGCCTGATTTTCTTGGAATTTTTCAATATATAATCACTGTCAAAAGGATATTCCAATTCTCTCAATTCTGCCGTTCTCCTTTACCTACTGCCTCTCCGCAATCTAATATGACCATATTCTACCATACTTTACAAAATGCCGCTACTTTAAATCACCAAAGTCTCACAGAAATCAATTTAGGGTTTTATGCCTGCGCAGCTGCCAACGTTTCATCCCAATGGCTCTCCTTGAATTTTATAAATGCAGCGATAAAACTTCACATCCTATTGTCTCCATTGTAACGCAACCACCGTTACCTTTCAACAAGTATCTTTAGCCACAAAAATTCTCATTTTCCCCCTCATACCAAAGCACAGCATCCGCCGGAGCCTCCCTGCCGGCATGGCCGGCTTCCCTGCGGGTGGGTACCGCATCCCTCCGGCGGCAGCATGGCGCATTCTGACTTCCTCGGAAAAAACGGAGACATTTCTTACTGCTTTTTCCGGCAGGATGGCTGCCGTATTAGGCGGCGTTGTCCGACCGAAGGGAGTTTAGCCGCCGTGGCAGCCATCCTGCCGGAAAAAACAGTTAGAAATGTCCCATTTTTGACGGCGAAGTCAGAATGCGCCATACTGCCGCCGGAGAGATGCGGTACCCACCCGCAGGGAAGCCGGCCATGCCGGCAGGAAGGCTCCGGCGGATGCGTCCTCCCACCCACTAATTATTCCGAGTCGTCTCAAACTCCAAAATAATCCTGGCCAATTTCTTGGCATACTCCTCCCGTCCTTTTTCCGACAAATGTATCCCGTCCTCCAAATATTCATCCGCCGTATAAGCATCCAACCCGATTCCCTCATACACATTCATGAACAAAGTCTTCATATCATTTGCCACATTCCCGCAGACCCGGTGATATTCCACCAGATTGGCGACCCCGTTGCTGGACATATTGCCGTCGCCCAGATAAGTGCCGTCCTGCCCCCAGAAATGTGCATAATTAGGCGAACATAAAATAATCTGCGCGTCAGGATATTTATCCCTTAACGCCTGAACGGCAATCCGCAGTGCCCCCACATAAGTATACGGATCGTAAAACGAATCGTCACCGCTTAACGGCACACAGCTTAAAAAATCATTCATCCCGTATTCCAGCACAAAATAATCCGTATTTTCAAAGTTACAGCTGTCAAACACTTCCCCTGCCCGATATCCGTCCAAAAGCCCCCGGTCCACATTGCCGCAGATAACATTTACCACGCCTTGCAAAGAACGCGACGTCCACTCTTCATAGGCTGCGCTTTCATCCTCCAGCAATGCCGCCGTCGTGCCGCCCATGGCCAGATTATAAACATCCGCATTGCAGTATACACCGGTCAGGCTGGCAATCCCCGTATCGTTTCTGTAACCGTCCAAAATGCTGTCGCCCAAAAATACAATCTGCAGCTTATTGACCGCATGTTCATTGGGCACGATTTCCGTCACTTCCTGTTCCGCTATTTCCGGTTCCTGCAAATCCTCCGGTGCCAGCAGCACCTGCTCCGGTTCTGCCGGTTCCGTCACATCCGCCGGTTTCTTCCAGGCATTTTCCCTGTCCTTCTCGTTTTCCAAGTCCATCTCAGGAGTGGCATGGTTATTTGCCACCGCAGTGTTTTCCACAATCTCCTCCGGCTCCGTAACCCTTTCCTCTGCTCTGTTCCCGCAGCCCGTCATCAGCAAAACGGCCAAAGCAGCACACATACACACATGATATCTTTTCCTCATCCCTTTACTCCCTTCCGGTTTCCTATTTTCCTGCTTTTCATGTATATTTTATTTTTTCCTGTCCATATTTCATTATAACCACTTACGGCACATTTTAGCCCTTCCGGAGGATACGCATGATTTCTGCGGATTCTTAACGGTTCCTTAAGAAATTATTTTATGCGGCTTAATCAAAAATTAAGAAATATTTGGTTAAATGATAGTTATATGAGAAACGGCATAAATTTCCCTTATGGCGTTTCCTGCACGGTTTCTGCCTTATGCAGACGCAGTATCTATGCAGAAACGGTGTTCATTCCCCGAAGAATTGTAGCAACGGCAGATTTATTTGCCGTCTATTATAAAGTATTTTCGAGAGTACAGAGGTAACTTATGCTTTTTCATTCCATGGCCTTTGCCATATTTTTACCGGCCGTTTTCATATTGTACTGGATTTGCCCCATCAGGTTCCGCTGCCTGTTCCTGATTGCTGCCGGCTATTGCTTTTATATGACGGCAGACATAAAATATACATTGCTGCTCCTGCTTATCACCGTCGGTTCCTACGGGACTGCCCGCCTTTTGGAAGCTGCCCCCGGCTCTTCCGCCCGGAAGAAAATCTTCCTTGCCGGGCTTATCGCCCTGCTCTCGCCGCTGTTCTTTTTTAAATACATCCCTGCCCTGCTGCCGTTACGCTCTTCCCCCATACAATTTATGCTTCCGGTGGGCATTTCATTCTATACCTTTCAGGCAGTGGGCTATCTGGCTGACATATACATGGAGAAATATCCGGCAGAAAAGAATTTCGGGCATTACTGCCTTTTCCTCTCCTTCTTTCCTCAGCTGCTGTCAGGCCCCATCGGGCGGGGCGGGCAGCTGCTGCCCCAGATACGCTCTCCCCGCAGGTTCGATGCTTCCCGGGCATCCTACGGCCTGAAAAGGATGGCAGTAGGATATTATAAAAAACTGGTAGTGGCAGGCTTGGTGGCTCCTACCGTAGATGCCGTCTACGGCAGCCCGGACAGCTATGTAGGCCTTATTTTCCCCATCGCCACCTTTCTGTTTGCCATACAGATTTACTGTGATTTTTCAGGCTACACGGACATTGCCGTCGGATGCGCGCTGCTTTTCGGCATAGAACTGGCGGACAATTTCAAAAGCCCGTACTTTTCCCATAACCTGAAGGAATTCTGGAGCCGCTGGCATATTTCCCTTTCTTCCTGGTTCCGGGACTATGTTTATATCCCCTTGGGAGGCAGCCGCACCGGCCCGTCCCGCCATGCCCTGAATCTAATGCTCACTTTCCTTGTCAGCGGCCTATGGCACGGCGCAGGCATTACTTTTCTCCTTTGGGGCGGGCTTCACGGCCTGTTCCAAATCTTGGAGAACGGCATCACGAAACGACAGGGAAAAAACGCAGAAGCCGGACACCGCTCACAGCCGGCTTTCTTACGATCCATGCTCTCCATACTTTCCATGCTTCTCACCTTTCTGCTTGTATGCATTGCATGGGTATTTTTCCGTGCCGACAGCCTGTCCGACGCATGGAGAATCCTCTCCTTAAGCTTCTGCAACATAAAAAACTTCGGCGAATATTTAAAGACGGCAGTCATCTGTCTGGATATGAGTTACGGCCATATGGCCTACATTTCCCTGCCCATCCTGTTCCTTGCCGTTTACGACTATGCCTCACTGAAAACGGATGTCATCGCCTTTCTTTCCTCCCGGAAAGTCTGGATACGCTATCCGGTTTACGTCCTGTTCTTATTGTCCATACTGTTATTTTCAGAGAAAGGAGTTTCGTCCGAATTTTATTATTTTCAATTCTGACGACAGCAAAAATATGAAACGATTTATCCCGTTTGCCAACTTCATCCGGTTCGCCGCAAAATGCCTGATTGTCTCCGTCAGTGCCATAATTGCGCTCTTCCTGCTCAACCGGCGTTATGAGCAGGTCATGGACAATCCCTACAGCGATGCCGATAAATTTCACTATCTGGCCTCCTCCGACAGCAAAATACAGCTTTGCAACATCGGCAGTTCCCATGGGGAATATGCCTTCCGCTACGACGGCCTGGAGGACAAATACGAGTGCTTCAACTTTGCCATGTCCAGCCAGACCTATAACTACGATTATGCCATCCTGTCCATGTACGGAAATCACTTTGCCGAAAACTGCCTGATGTTCATTCCCGTTTCCTATTTTTCTTTCAATAACGAAGTGACAAACGAAGCGGAAGAGGAATTCCTCAGCACCAAATACTACTCCTTCCTCTCACCTAAATATATTCCGCACTACAGTCCGTATATAGACATTGTGACCCACCGCCTCCCCATACTCTCCGCCGGCGAAGACCTGGCCAAACTTTTTCCCTCCCCCTCCCTGCGCACCCTCGCCGCCGGAATCAGGACAGTGCAGACGGCCGCCTCCGGCGATGCCAAAGGCGCACAGGCACAGGCCACGGATGCTGACAGAAACACACAGGCGCAGGCAACGGCCACCGGCAAAAACACGCAGGCACAGTCCCCTTCCGTCACTGCCGCAGCGGCCGAGTTCCGCCAGAAAGCCTGCAGCCGTTATAACCGGCATATGCGCAACAAGCAGGAATACTTCCTGCCGGAACGCATCAGCAACCTGAATGACATTCTGGATTTCTGTGAGGCAAACGGCATCACCCCCGTATTGATTACTACCCCCTATACCAGTTATTACTACAAACAAGTCCCTCCGGAATTTAAAAAAGAATTCCGTGAAGTCATCTCTGCCATTGCCGGCAGTCACGGAATCAGTTATTACGACTATTCGGAAGACAGTCGATTCGGAACACATCTGGAATATTTTTCCGATGCCGACCACCTGAACGAAACAGGAGCACGGCTGTTTATGGATATCCTAGAGAAAGAAATACCGGAATTTTCCGCCTTTCTTTCCCAAGTGCCTGACACCTGACAGCCATCTCCGATAACATTAGAGCGTGTTTGAAAATACTCTCTGTCAGATGTACGCCACAATTTCCACTGCCTTTTAAAGTTCCGCCCTTCCAAAAAGAAAAAAGATAGGGGATTGCAGCTATCCAATAAAAAATTGCTTGAATAAATATGGAAATCAAGTATAATAATATCGTACAAGGGAGTAAAGCAGGATGGCAAATAATACATATGATATAGTAAAAAGCGGCAAAAGTGATAACAATATCCGCTTTAATGATTTCCATAAGCTTATTATTGACTTAGGTTTTACATTTAAGGGACAAAAAGGTTCCCATATGTCATTTTATCATAGCAAAATCAATGAACGCATGACTATCCAAAAAGACGGTTCAAAAGCAAAAGATTATCAGGTAAAGCAATTAAGGCATATCATTGAAAAGCATAGTTTATAAGGAGGATTCCAATGGCTGAATATTCTGTTTTTATAAAATATGACCCGATAGATAAAATTTATGTGGCCAGTGTTCCTGAATTACCGGGATGTATGGCGCACGGCAATACAAAGGAGCAGGCATTAAAAGAAATCGAAACAGCAAAAGAATTGTGGATTGAAACAGCATTGGAAGACGGACTGCCGATTCCGGAGCCTGATTTAATGGTTATGTAGATTTGCAAGTAAAATGGTTTGACAACTTCAATAAATCCCCAATTCCCTATGTAAATCACTCATCATTTTCCCCAAAGACTTAGTTCGTATGTTTTCATTATCCAACTTTGGCCCAAAGATAATCTGTTTCAGTTCTTCGTCCGATATTTTTGCCTCTTTCAAAACCTCACGCATCTCTTCCCTTTGCGAATCGGAATAAACCCTACATTTCTCCAATAATTCCTTTACCTCGACATTATGAATTTGATATGCCTCCCTTATCTTTATCTTATCCACATTATTCTTCATAAACCCATGGGCTTCAATAGTTACTTCCACTTCATCCATTTCCTTACGCAAATAGGAAAAAACAATATCCCTGCCCCAGTCAATGCTCCGGTCAAACGGCGATGCCAATTCACCGCCACCGGCATTTTTTATACGGTTACAGTTCCCGCAAGACGGAACGAGATTATACAGGCACAATGCAAATGCCGGAAATTTCGCAATACTGTAAAAATGATCCATTTCCGCCCCGGACGTGTCCTCCGACCTGCAATTTATATAGTCCCTGTTGCAATAGGGACAAACCGTCAATCCGGTATTGCGCACAATCCTAATCCGCATGGAAACCCCTTTCTTCTTTGCCCCGGCAACAGCCTTATAAGCTTTTATGATATGCTTTTTTTCTATTCTATTCCAAGACATCCGGCTCATATATCCATGCGCTTCCTTCAATTTGTCAAAAGGTGCCAAAATCAATGCTTCAAAACTTTTCTCCGTCCCGGAAAAATCTCCGGGCAGACATTGCAGATATTTTGTCATAATTTTTTCCCTGACTCCCGTATCCGTATGAGCCAAGACTGTATCCAGATATTCTTCCTCAAATTCCTTAGTATACGGTTCTATCTGTATCATTTTCTTTCATCCTCAGTTCTTCTATTTTTTGCTCTATTTTTCTTTTCTCTTCTTCCAACTTTTCTATAAGGCTTTCCTGCACCAATGTCTTTTCCAACAATCTCTCCAATTCATAACGGTAAACCGGATCCCCAATTTGCCGGATCAGTGTCTGAAGAACGGAATAATCACCTATCCCATCCTTCCGATTATCTTTTAGTATCTTTTCTATGTATCCAATTCGTTCCTGCCTCTGCTTTTCTTCCGGCGTTATTCTTTCCTCATCTGACACCTCATCTTTCCTTCCGAGCATACTTAAATAAGCCACCAAGCTTTCAATAAAAAACTTCGCAAATTCCCCTATTGTATTATCCATAAAAAAATTTTCTTTTAACAGCCGATGTATATTCTGTCCAAACGAACATTCCAATTCAACGGGTGTATCTGTAAGATACATCACGTCCTCCTGCAATAAATCAGAAATAATAAAGGGTGAATTCGTTGTCAGAATAATCTGTATTTTAGAAGAAGTATCCTTGGCATTTACCATTTTCAGCAGAGTATGTATATATCTGCGCTGCCATTCAGGGTGATAATAAAGTTCCCCTTCATCTATAAAAATAAGGGCTGTTTCTCCTTCCAGCAATGCTTCCTTATTGCTGAATACATTGGCATCCAGCTTTGGTATCTTTTTATATTTCTCTACATCTTTTTCATATCCTTCCAAAAACCAATATAATTTTGACAAAAAGGAAAATTTTGCATACTGCCCTGAAGAAAAATACCTTATCTGAGCGTCCGGCAGGAAAATATATTCCTCTAACTTATGCATCTTTTCATTTCCCTCCCATTCTCCTCCAATCTCCTTCAGCTTAAACGTAATTTTCTCCTGCCATCCGCTCTCTTTCCGCAGATGTTCCTGCAGCCAGCCTTTCCATTTTTCCATCTTACTTTTTATTGAGAACTCCTTGTCTTCCCCCAATTCCAAAATCCTGCACAAGTTTTCTTGTTCCATGTTCCTTAAAAAAGTAAGTTGATAGCAAAGTTCTTTATTAATTATCGCTATGTGCTCTTCCGCTTCATACGCCCGTTCATTTCCGCTTACTTTCCTATCCGCCTCCCCGATTGCCTGCCGCTTCCGTATAAAACTTTCCGTTTCCGAATAATCAATCTGCCTAAAACCACTCAGTCCCTGCGCCCACAGTTGCCTCCCGGTTTTCTTCCCTTCCGCTTTAAAACTGCCGCCCTCATCTAAAAAAAGGCTTTCCGTATCCGCTTTCAGCATATTAGAAAAAAAAGCAATTTTACTATACTCATTATCACTGTGGTACATTCCCTTTTTAAACGGCTTGGCTTTTATACTGCCCACACCATTTATATTAGTCAGGAAGAAATAATCCTCATCCAATTTCCATACCACTACAAATTGCGCTCCTTTATCAAGAATCCCCTCTGTCGCTCTGACACAGCCTCCCTCACAGTCAATCTGCGAATCCCCTACCATTTTCAGCAGTTTAAAAAAAGATTCCCGAAGAAAATCAACCGTACTGGTCTTCCCTGCTCCGTTCTTACCCACTATGCAGGACAGGGAATATACCCTGTCCCCATAAAAGTGAGTAATGACATTCCTATTCCTTTCTCTGTACTTCAGCAGTTTCTTTTCTTTATCATATTGGAAGCTATGGTCAAAATCAATTACCTGTTCCCTCATCCCCCTATATCCATCCAAATAGAGCAAAGAAAAAACCATCTGTTTATAACTGTATACTTCCCCCATTATAAAGTTTCGCAATTTTTCCTCTGTTTCCCTTTCAAAAAGCACATCCAAACGCCAGTCATGGAATGCAAAAGGCAACGGCGCCATTTCAAATTCTTCCTCCAGATTCCTCACAATTATTTTTTCATTATCCCACAGATAAATGCTCACTTTATGCTTTTTCCCGCAAAACAGGCTCCTTTCTCCAGTCCCTTCAAAATTTTTCCAATAGGTTCTGGGGTTCTTTGCAATTTGAATTTCCGTATCATATATTCTATCGTCATAGCCAAAAGAATGCGACTCCTTCCTGCTATCACCTTCCGTTTCCCCAAAATATCTGGTAATTTGATCGGCCAATATAACCGAATCTAATAAATAGAATTTCATTCTATTCTTTTCGCGTGTTTTTATCTGCGAAAACTCTATCATCGTATAAATCTGATTCCGATAAACAGCATTTCTGATAACACTAGGCATTGAATATTGCTGAAGCACCTTAATAACTACCCATTCCGGAAGATGCTTAAGATATTTTTTCATCCATTCAATTCCCCGATGCGCATATCCCCTATCCTCCGGTGTACCTGCTGCAGAAAAATACTGATACAAAACTGGAACTACTTCTGTAAGCCCACACATTTTATAATATGTACACAAAAATTCAATTGCTTCTTCTCTTTCTGCAAGATGTCCATAGCTGTCTTTATAAAACTCTATTAATCCCAAGTACAAAATCCTATGAAAACCCTTTGTAGCCAAAACTCTATCCAAATATACTTTATCAAGAGAATCAGTTCCTTTGCTTTTACCATTTAAAAAACAAAAAAATCTATACGCTATAAATTTCTGTGAAAGGAAACCTTTATACTCTTCAAGGTCTTTCCATTCTTTATGTTTGGGGAGTAATTCCTTTAAAATAGCATCGGCAAAAAGCATTATTCTATTTTGCATCCTTTCTAGTGATGATGCGGTATATTTATAGGGACTTATATCTTCCTCTGCTTTTTTAAAGTATTCCTTTAAAAGCCTAAAAATTTCTTCCGGATCATCCGCCTTGCAATATTTTATTTGGTCTAATATACCATAACTAAGAATCTCGTTTTCGTATCTAAATATTACTGTTAAAATCAATTGTTTTAATTTAAGAGCAATACTCTTTTGTATTTCATAATTTGCCATTCCCATCCTCTCCTTTTTTATTTTCAGCCCATTCACTCAAGTTCACCAACAAACCTATGGATAACCCATCTGCTTATCATCTGATTTGAATGATAAATGTAAAAAGGAAAAATAGAAAATTTCTCTGTCAGATAACATATTTTAAATCCGCCCCCCCCCAAAATATATAGCCCTTTTCAGACGAATCAAAAATATAGACTTGAAATCACAGACACCCTTCAGAATACCAAGACATTCCCCTCTTACACATTCAAAATATCCTCTATGTCTTTCCTCCAAATAATAACCCATCAGGCAATTGCATAATCTCCGGCACCTCCGCCCACCTTACTCCTCCCCGTCCCACTCTTCCCGCGGCACCGCCGAAATACTGTCCACATGGAAATATACAGCATACGCCACATTCACCCAATACCCGCTGTCTTCCGCGCTAAGTTCCGAATTATAAGCATCGCTGTACTTATTCTGAAAATCAGGGCGCAGAAGCGGAACCGTAATATCCATATTCCCTGCTTCTCGCTGCTCCTCGATATAACGGAACCTCTCTTCGCTCTCCCGGTATATGCGCATCAGATTCGCGCCGCAGTCCATATAATCAAAGAGAAAATACATGGTAAGGACAGATACCATGCCCAGTTTCAGCGCCCGCAGATACAAGTCAATATCCGCCACGTCCACAATCCCCTGCACGCAGCTTACCGTCAGGAAAATACCCGCGCCGAAATAAGCCCTTCCCATCGGCTCCGGCACAAGCACCAACGCATAGCAGGTTGCGGCAAACACAAAGAAATACAGCAGCATGTTCCCGCTCCTTTCCCATTTTGCCTTCTGCAGCCTAACCAGAATAAAAGCCACTATGGCAATTGCCAGCAAAATAAAGAAATGCTCCCGGATAGCCAGATTACATTTCTGCCATCTGGATATGAGCGCAAATATTCCGGAATGTTCTTCCTCCATATACTGTGCCCGGTTGGCATTGCCCGGCGCAAGCACCATAAGCAAAAAGCCAATCAGGTTCCCTGCCACGCCGCTCAGCATCCACGCCCGCACCCGTCTGTTTTTCCATATATAACACCCGATCCAGATGCCCAGCAGCAGAATCCCCCCGCCGGAAGTGTTCTCATTGCACCAGCCGGCCAGAATGCCCAGCAGAAACAGCCCTACCCCGGGCGCAATCTGCGACAAACCGTCAAAATCATTTTTCATGCAGTATCGGAATACCGAAATGTCGCCCATAATAATCATGCTTCCCCACAGATAATTACAGGCTCCCGTCTGCCAGAGAACCGTCTGCTCGAAAGAAACCGCAAAAATCCAAAGAAACAGCTGAATGAGCAAATACACAAACACGTCATGCTTCTTCTTGCGTTCCACATTATAATACATAAAAAGAGACAGCAGCACAAAAGCAAGGCTGTTGCAGATATTAAAAAACCATTTATCCCCGGTCAGGAACATCCGCAGCAGCATATGATTCACGCTCCTGCCCGTCCAAGTCATATACTGGTATTTTTCCTGCCGGATTAAATCCCAGAAGGAATTTGCCCTTGACACATTTTCCGCATAAGTCAGATCATCCGTCATCATCGGCGTAAATGCATTATAAACCAGAATCATCAGAAACGAAGCCGCAACCAGACCGATAAAAAGAAACTTCCTAAGATTATCTCCTTTCCAGTCAAGCCTTATTCTACCCTGTTCCCCTGTCCTTCTAATCATTTCCGGATATCCTTTCTTTCCTAATCTACAGCCGTTCCGTCTTTTTTCGTAAAAACAAAAAATTTCTGCCCGATAAAATTAAATATGATAAACAGGCCTGTCCCAAACAATATAGCCACATTTTCCTCAATAGCCTTGGCCTCCATGCCAATCTTATCTGCCAATAGCGGTGCATATCCTGCCATCACGCTCCTCACCGCAGGCTTGGCGATTCCGTATGCCAGCAAATAGCATACCACAATATGGGCGGCAAAACGAAGTGCCGGCCGCCAGCCATGTTCTTCTGTCTTGAAGGTCAGCTTCCGGTTGGCAAAATAAGAAAATATGCTCCCTATGGTATAGGAAACCGAAGTGGCCACCCAGAAATTCCAGTGCAGCATATTATAAAAAACCATATTGAGCGCCAACCCCAGCAAAGTGTTGATTACGCCAATAATTCCGAAATGCAGTATTTCACCAAATAATCTCTTCATAATTTTCCTCGTTGTATCTTCCTTAGGAACCTTCAGGAGTTAACTTTGCATATGACGCATGCCCTTGCATCCGATACCCGTAAGTATCAATGCCCGTCCGCATCAATGCCCGGTCAGGATCAGCCACAGAAACTGGGCATTGGACCGCACATACCGCTTCAGCAGCCGCCGCGGATCCTGTATCAGGCGGTACAGCCATTCCAGATAAAATTCCTGCATCCATTTCGGCGCACGCTTGGCCGTCCCTGCATGAAAATCAAAAGCCGCGCCTACCCCCAGCATCACTGCATTGATTTTGCCATGATGCTCATGCATCCACCGTTCCTGTTTCGGTGCCCCCAGCCCGACCCAGAGAAAATCAGGCCGCGACGCATTGATCCGCTCTATCACTTCCGCGTCTTCTTTCTCCGTCAGCTTCCGGAAAGGCGGGGAGTAAACGCCCACAATACGCAGCCGCGGATATTTTTTCCTCAGATTCCGCTCCAAAGATTTCAGCGTATCCTCCGTGCTGCCATAAAAATAATGCGTATACCCTTCCCGTTCCGAAAGCCGCAGGATTTCCGGCATCAGATCGGGTCCTGCCACCCGCTGGGCGGTCTGATAGCCCCTGATCCGGCAAATCAGCGACAGCGGCTTGCCGTCCGGCACAGCAATCACCGCACTGTTCTGCACCACGCGGTAAGCCGGGTCATTATAGGCCATGACCGTAGTATGAACATTGGACACACAGACATATTCCCCCCGCAGCCGTTCCAAGTTCTTCGTCAGGAAATAAACCACCGATTTCATATTCGTAACCGCAATGTCCACGCCCAGAATATTGCAGCTTTTCGGTTCCTCTATCTCCATATGTTTCCTATATTTCAGGAAAATCGGGAAAATTTCCACATCATCCAGCAAATAGCGGCGGTAAAGCCGCCTCGGCTCCTTCATCAGGCGGTAAAACCATTCCAGCCCCACATAGCTTACCCATTTCGGTGCCCGCTTGACCACGCCGGCCTCAAAGTCAATGGTCGCCCCGATATGAAGCGTCAGCGGCACATTCAGCAAATCCTTATACCGGTAATAAAACTTTTCCTGCTTGGGAGTACCCAAGCCGATGCAGAGAATGTCCGGCTTCGTCCGGTTGATTTTCCCGATGATATCACAGATTTCTTCCGCATTGTCCTCAAAAGAATAACTGGGCGAATAAACTCCCGCAATTTTCAGGTTTTTATATTTTTTCATCAGATTGATGGCCGCCCTTTTTGCCACCCCTTCCGCCGCCCCCAGCAGAAAAATGGAAAATCCTTCCTTCGCCGCCATTTTGCAGACCTCCGGAAAATAATCCGAACCGGAGATTTTCTCCTTAATCGGCATTCCCATAAGCCTGGACATCCAAATAAGGGGCTTGCCGTCGGTCAGCACCAAATCAGCCCCTTCATATATCTCCCGGAATAACGGGTCATGCTCAATCTTCACCACATGATCCACATTAGGTGTGACCACATAACTGTTGCGCCGCTCAAGAATCAGCTTCTTTGCCTCTTCCACAGCCTCTGCCATGGTCAGATTGTCCACATGCGTATTTAAGAACCTCATTCTTTTATCACTCATAAAAGAAAAACCTCTTTGCTTCACAAATTTTCGTTCTCTTATACTTTACCATTATTATAGATTTTTTTCAAACTATTATTATATCCCGGTACCAATCAAACAGTCCCTCCCCCCAGAAAAACTCTTTTCCGTAAGAAAGGATGCCAAACTCCGGCTCTATCACGTCCCTTATATATGCCCTGCACTTTTCCTCCGTCCCCTCCTGCCCCATGGACTCCACATACCATAGCAGGAAATATACCAATTCATTCAGGAAACTTTGTTCATATCCCTGATACAGCCCTAAGTTCTTCAGTTCCCTGCCCAACATCTCCCACATCAGAAAACCATTCCTCCAGTCCGCATCCTTTGTATTGGACAGGGAGCTCCCATTGTTTACTCTATGAATGGCAAGCACCTCTTCCATATAAGAAATCCGCTCTGCCCTTGCCATCAGCATATAGACAAAAAAGCCATCCTCCGAGGAACGGAACTCCGCAAACCGGTATCCGCATTCCTTCACGAATTCCGTACGGAACAGCTTATCCCAAGCCCAGCCCTTCGTAATCTGGAAAATCCCCCCACAGTTCAGTTCCGTACCGGAAAACACCTCCTTTCCGTTCCGGAACAAATCTTCAAAACTCCGGTCGATGCCCCTCGTTTCCTTCTCCTGCTCACAATATTCCGCATAACGGCAGACCACCACCTCCGCCCCATGCTTCCCCGCCATTTCATACATCCTTTCCAGCATGTCCGGCGCAAAATAATCATCCGAGTCCAAAAAAGACAAATATTCCCCCGACGCATATTCCATGCCCCGATTCCTTGCCACCCCGGCATATTGATTTTTCTGCGTAAGGATTTTTATCCGCCGGTCCTTCTCTGCGTACCGTGCCAGAATCTGCGGCGATCGGTCTGACGAACCGTCGTCCACGCATATGATTTCTATCTCTTTCAATGTCTGGCCGCATATGCTGTCCAGACATTGCTCCAAATATTTTTCTTCGTTATAAACCGGAATGATAACCGATACTTTCACCATTTTCTGCCCTGCGCCTCCCTATTTCCGTTATATGATCCGGAACCTTCTCATGCCTTAATTCCTTAAATTATTCTTGCCAATCTGCCTTTTGCCGAAGGGACTCCCTTTCCGCACAAAATCGAAAAGTCAACACCCTGCTGCAAAGGACTGCCACATCTCAATTGCCCCTCATCCTTTCGGAAAAAAGGCACATGGTTTACTAGTACATCATTGCATTAATCCTTAAGTAATCAGCACATGCTGTTTGTGCCAGTGCCGCGTTGTCATCGGTCAACGATGCCACCGCATCGCCTCCCTCTTCCGCCTTGCCCTGACGCAAACATCAAGCACTGATTACTCAAGGATTAATGCAATGATGTACTAGTTACTGTTCCATGTGCCTTTGCACTCTTATTTTAACATAAAATCTATGCCCTTTGCATCATCTCTTCTTTGAGTTTTTTTAATTCCTCAAACGACAGTGAAGGAACATATTCCGCAATTTCTTCCAACGTCATTTTTCCTTTCTTAATCATTCTTTCAGCTGTTCTTTTTGCCGTCTCTCTTACTGTGCTATCCTCAATATCCTTTGCGTAAGCCTTTAGTATCTGCTCGTCATCAAGTAATGTCATCATAATATCCACAACCTCCTGCTCCTTGCTTGTGAATACACTGTCCTTTATGTGCGCTTCGGCGTGCTTTGCGCCATTATATCACCTCACCTGTAAAAAGTGTGTCAAAATTACTTCCCTTTCTTAATAATTATACAAAAAAATATTGCTATATACAATAAAATTCACATAAAATCACGGTATTTAATTCTTTACTTTGTGTCTGCATTTGTATTTTGGCCGAAGCATACGCAGCGGCAATGCAGACTGTTTCACCACACCGAACACCGCAAACACAAAAATCCATTTCCAGTCCTGTGCCTGTGCTGCGGATTGAGCATGCTCTCCATATGCTCTCGGCGCAAACGGCTGCATAGGCATGGGATTGCAAATTGATTTCCGTGCACCGTAAAATTCTCATATTGTATTTTGCGGCATATTTTCTTATAATCATTTATATAAACGCGCCGTAACATCAGACGGCAGCACAATTTTGACTGCTTGGAGGGGTTCCTATGATTCCAATATCTGTCTGCATCATTGCCAAAAACGAAGAAAAACATATCGGCGAATGCCTTCGCCGCCTTTCCGGCCACCATTGGGAACTAGTGGTGACGGATACCGGCTCCACGGACCGCACGGTGGAAATCGCAAAAAAATATACGCCGCATGTATTTCATTTTGACTGGATCAATGATTTCAGCGCAGCAAAAAATTTCTGTGTGTCAAAAGCCTCCAATGATTACATCCTCGTGACAGACTGTGACGAGTATCTGGAAAAAGACGGCAGTGACGGGACTGCAATCCCGCACCTGCACCAACAGGTTGCCCCTTGGCAAATAGGGATGGTAGATTTGGTCAGCCCTGTGGAAGATGTTTCCGATGGCCGAAAATTGCCCGGAACTTCCGCAGCTTTAGTCCATGACCGCATCGCCCGCTTTTTCCATCGGCAATACACCGGTTTTCAAGGCAGCATCCATGAACAATTGATTTCAAAAAACGGGAAAAAACCGGAATTTGTTTCCCTCCCGCTGACCTTCTATCATGCCGGATACAGCACGGCTGCCGTAAGGAAAGAAAAAGCGGCCAGGAATATCGCCATGCTGGAAGCCCTCCGGAAGGAAAACGGTTCCGACCCTTATATTCTTTTCCAGTTAGGGCAGACCTACTTTGGCCTTGCGGACTATGAACGGGCACTGCCTTATTTTAACCAGGCTCTGACAATGGAGGTCAATGAAAAGGAAGAATATGTGCAGACCATGGTGGAATCCTACGGCTATTGCCTGTTAAACCTGAAAATGTATCAAAAAGCTTTGGAACTGGAAGGCATTTATGATATTTTCTCTAAAAATGCAGATTTTGTTTTTTTAATGGGCCTTATCTACATGAACAATGCATTATTCCCACAGGCCATCCGGGAATTTCAGAAAGCCACTGTCCTCCCTGCTTTTTCGGTGGAAGGGGTGAACAGTTATAAAGCCCGCTATAATATCGGGGTAATTCATGAATGCATGGGCAACATACCCGAGGCTCTGGCCTATTACGAGGAATGCGGTGCTTACGGCCCGGCAATGGAGCGCAGGAAAGAACTGGCTGTCAGGAGGTCATGATGGATACTATTATATGCTGCACCCGCCGGCTTCCGGAAGGGGAACAACGAAATATCACTTTTACGGAACTTCTGCTGGACGACCAATGGGCGGACGGTCAAATTCACTGCCCCGAACACCTCTATGCGGAAATCGGCTGTATGAACCCCAAGCTTACCGCAAAACAAAATTATGATTTTCTTCTGCGGGTCATCCAAAAATATCCGGTAATGGCCGTGGGCACCGCTTCTGCCGATGTCAGTCCGGCAACAGCCGCCGGCAGTCCCCTTGCCGATAACAGTCCGGAAATGCAGGGAGACTGGGATTCCTTCCGCACGGACTGCTACATTGCGGGGAAGTATCAGCAGGAACTTTTTTCCTCCGGTCTTTTTAATACCGTAATGGAAGCTTTGCTGGCAGACGCTTCACGGCTTCCCGACCCGGACAGTGCCGTTGCGTGGCTGGAGAAAATGATTTCCCGTGAAAAAGAATACTATGAAATCGATGATGCCGTCCGCCCCATCCTTATTTACCGGGGATCGGATACATGCTACAATACTTTGAATCAGTTTGCCGACGAATTGGCAGCGGCTCTGCGCCGATGCCGGCAGGCCGTTGAGGTCTTTGATTTGGAAAAAGAGGGCAATCCGGCACTGACCAAATATATCGGAAGCCGTTTCAAAGCAATTATCGGCATCCAGACTTATGCTTTTTCCATTCTCATGCAGGACAACAAAACAAACCTGCATGATTTAATCCATGGCCCCAAATATAACTTAATCCTTGACCATCCTGCATGGCTGAAAGAACATATTGAAAACGGCCCTGAAAATTATTATCTGCTGACCCATGACCGTAATTACTGCGCCTTTGCCAAACGATATTATAAAAATATTAAAGACTGCATTTATTTCCCTCCGGCAGGCATACTGCCGGAAGGACCTGCGAAAGAAGAGAAGCAATTTGACATTACCTTTGTGGGCTCCTATCACAACTATAGGGATCGCCTTGCCATAATATATGCCTATGGCCGTCCGTACCGTTTCCTTGCGGCACGTTTCCTGCTGCGGATGAGACAGCATCCGAACGAAAGCGCGGAGCAGTCGCTCCGTTCCGTGCTGGAACTATATAATATAACATTGGAAGACGACGATTTTCTGGATTTATTCTATGAACTGCGGCAGGCATGTTTCTGCATCATGCTTTATTACCGTGAAAAGATTATCAAAACTCTTCTGGAAGCCGGAATTGAAATACATGTGTACAGCGACAGCTGGCAGAAATCTCCTTTTGCCGGGCATCCATGCCTCCACTGCCACCCGGCAGTTAATATAAAGGAAAGCCTGCACGCCATACAGCTATCACGCATTTCCCTCAATATCATGTCCTGGCATAAGGACGGGCTAACGGAACGTGTTTTGAACAGTATGTTATGCAAGTCTGCGGTATTGTCTGATCGGAGCAGCATATTGGAGGAAATATTTACGGATAACGAAGACATCGTACTCTTTGACTTGGAGCAGATTCATCTGCTGCCAAAGCGAGTGAAAGATTTATTGGCGGACGAAAGACAGTTGGAACGGATTGCAGACAATGGGTACCGGAAAACTATCGGAGAATGGCATCTGTGGAGCTACCGAGCCATACAGTTTCTTTCCGTGTTGGAAAAAAATACTTCAGAATGTCGGTAGCCGGCATATGCGTACCGTCAGAACATTTTGGAATTATAGCAAACGATAAATTATATATTTACCGTTTGCTATAGCCTTCAAAGGATTACATATTTTATATAAGAATCCTCACCACTCTGATACTCTGCTTTTTCATAATACTCATCAGATAATCTAATTTACCATATCAATGTTGAATGAAGCAGGCATACATTGCAAATAAGCTGTCGCCCATTCCACTGCAGCACATAATTAATCATTAGCCTCTATCTTAACAGACTAATCACCCCTTGGTTGCTCTGATTTGCCTGCGCCAATACAGACTGCCCTGCCTGCTGAAGAATATTCACCATGGAATGCAGTACCATTGCCTCCGCCATATCAGTATCCCGGATTCTTGATTCCGAAGCCGACGTATTTTCTACAATATTATCTTCGTTGGCAATAGTATGCTCCAAACGATTCTGCTGTGACCCGATTTTGGAACGTTGTCTATTGATTGCCTCAAGTGCATCCCTGGTTTTACCCAATGCTTGGTTGCAGCCCTTTACAGTTGTAACATTTATGTCACTTATGCCTATCAGGAATGCATTCATCCTCTCAACTTCCAATTCCATCATCTCGCCTTCATCTGCACCAAACTGAATCGGCAGGATATTTGTAATACGTGTTTCTGTCGAACCGGTGACTTCGGCAAAATCCGTTTGACCATATTGTGAGCCTTTATACTGATTTTCCGCCGATGCTATGGCATCTGCAGCATTCGAAAATGACGGGTATGTTGCGCGGATTACTAACGTATCATTTCCTGTTTTAACTAAAATATTAGAATGGCTAACACTCACTTCATTCCCCGATAACCCTCCACTGGAACTTGCAGGATTATTATGAACAAAATCAAATAATTCATTGGCAATTTGACTTCCATCCGTCATCCCTTGGATATCAATTTCGTAGTAATGGGGCACTCGCTGATTATAACTCCCGGAATTTACAAATTTGCTTCCGCCGCCATTAACAAATTTAAATTCAAAAGTCTCCGGGCAGGACTGACTGCATGTAAAGGAAAATGATTTATCAATAAGCTTTGTTATATTTGCCATATTAATCCCACTAAAATCCATGGATGCCGCATAATAAAAAGTTCCATTATCATCAAAGGCCTCCGACATATACCCGTTTGCCGCGGAAGGTGATTTTATCAACTCCATATCTACAATTTCTTCTTTCGTCTTACCTGCTATATCAAAAATATGTATTCCGTTAAAGGTGGTAGTCTCTCCGATTCTGGAAACTTCCGAAATTAAATGCGTGATTTCTGCCTGAATATCCTTCCGCTCAAGTTCCGACATTGTGCCATTTGCAGCCTGTATGCTCAGTTCCGTAATCCGGTGCAGCATGTCATGCACATCGGCAAGTGCAGAATCAGCCACCTGACAAAGTGAAATACCGTCTTTCGTATTATCCACGCCTTGAGAAAGACCCCGTATCTGCTTACGCATTTTCTCTGAAATTGCCAACCCAGAGGCATCGTCAGCCGCCCTGTTGATGCGGTACCCGGAAGACAACTTTTCCGCCGTATCCGCTTTACGGCCAGTCGTTATATTTAGTTGCCTGTTGGCATTCATTCCCGGTAGGTTATGTGTTATCGAGCTCATTCAACATTCCTCCAAAAGTTTAAAATCAAAATACCAATCGAAATCCCTTTCAACTAATAATAACTATGGTTTATATTGTTTGATGGACAGACTTATAAATTATACTTTATAAGAATAAAAAGCACCTATCATGACACATTTCAAATCATTGCCATAATCGGTGCTGCTTAATAAAATATGATTTTCCATGTTCCCCTTTACAACAAAACCATTTGTTTCTAAATATAATATTTATGAGTTTATTAGATAATTAAATTCTAACATATAGATTTTGATTTTTCAATAGTATTTGATAAAATATTCCATTAAATGTATTTTCAAGTTTAATATCGTTACTCGGGAGTTTAACACGGGAGTTTAACACTTAATCATCTCAAAACATCCTGCAAAGCTGGTAATGGCTTTATTTTTTTGTCAAAATTGGAATTTACTATTGCACGTTACTTTTGAATACTTTATAATGTATTTGAGGTGACACATATGAGACTAGGATGGACAAAAAACAAAAATTCTACTACATACCGCGCCGTGAAAACAATACGAGTCAATGGCAAAAACCAGACCCTCGTTATCAGGACTTTCGGTTCCGATAAGTTTATCTGCGAAACTTACGGTGTCTCTGACGCCAAAGCCTGGGCTAAGGAAGAGATTCGGATAATGAATCAAGAAGAAAAAGAAGAATCCCCTTCTTTTGATTTCACCCTGCATTCCGGCACTGACCTGCCGACAGATACACAACGCTGCTTCAACGGTGGCTACCTTTTTCTCCAGCAGGTTTATTACGAACTCGGGCTGGACAGAATCTGCGCCATGATCCGCACAAGGCACGGGTTCACCTACAGCCTTAATTCCATCCTTTCCCGCCTGCTCTACACAAGGATCCTTTTCCCATCATCCAAACTTAGTTCTTTTAAGGACTCCAAACGCTTCATCGAACAGCCGGATTTTGACCTCCACCAGATCTACAGGGCCCTCTCCGTTCTGGCCGCAGAGTCCGACTATATACAGGCCCGCCTGTTCAAGAACAGCATGGCCGCCGGGAAACGCAGGACAGAAGTCATTTATTACGACTGCACGAACTTCTATTTTGAAATTGAACAAGCCGAAGATGACAAGCAGTATGGCGTCAGCAAGGAAAACCGCCCCCTCCCTATCGTGGAAATGGGGCTTTTCATGGACCGGGACGGCATCCCCCTGGCCTTCTGCATCAATCCGGGAAATGAAAACGAGCAGCAGTCCCTCATACCGCTTGAAAACAAGCTCATGGAAAAGTTTGGCATGTCGCAGTTCATTGTCTGTACGGATGCAGGACTTTCTTCTAATACAAACAGGTATTTCAATCAATACGATAAAGAGGACGGGACACGCGACTTTATCACGACCCAGTCCGTGAAAAAACTGAAAGGATACCTGAAAAAATGGGCCCTTGCGCCGGAAGGCTGGCGGCTCTTTGGAAGCGACGGCAGGACCACATATAATATAGAAGAACTTGATGAAGAGGAATGCCTTGACAGGATCTATTACAAAAACCGGTGGATTAAGGAAAAAGTGGATGTTATCATAGACGGGCAGAATAAAAAAGTGGAGCTTGAGCAGCAGCTCATAGTCACCTATTCCATCAAGTACCGCAATTATCTCCGTTCTGTCCGCAGCCGCCAGGTGGAACGTGCAAAAAGGGCAGTGGAAACAGGCGCAAAAGCGGTGGAACGTAAAAGACAGAACGACCCGAAACGCTTCATTAAGGCAGAGCATGCCACACAAGACGGGGAAGCCGCGGAGCATACCGCTTATTACATTGACGAAAATGCCATCACACAGGAAGAAAAGTACGACGGTTTTTATACCGTGTGCACGGGCCTGGAAGACGGGGCGGAATCTATCGTAAAAGTGAACCGGCACAGATGGGAGATTGAAGAATGCTTCCGCATCATGAAGAGCGAGTTTCAGGCGCAGCCGGTATACCTCAAACTGCAGGACCGCATTATGGCACATTTTATCACGTGCTTCATTTCGCTCATTCTTTACAGATACCTGGAGAAAAAACTGGGCAACCGCTATACCGTCGGCCAGATTATAGATACGCTGCAGGAAATGAATTTCATAAAACACGAAGGGAAAGGCTATCAGCCGACCTATACACGCACGGAACTGACAGATGCACTTCATGAAGCGTTCGGCTTCTGCACATCCAAAGAAATCGTGCCCATAAAAAAAATGAAAAAAATTTGTGCCGACACGAAACGACAGAAAGAGTAACGTGCAGTGGCAAAATATGGAAAAGTCCCACAGGCCAGTAAAATCAAGGCCTCTGAGACTTTTTTGTTGTTTTTAGTGTCAAACTCAGGATATTAGCATAGTAAATGTGATTTTTCAATACTATTTGAAAAAAAACATTTATATCTTACTTTATTCTTAAACAAATGTACTTTTCTTTCTTAATAAAGCAACTAAATAAAACTGTCTCCTAAAC
>CAJTVK010000015.1:0-47095 GCA_910579645.1 uncultured Lachnospiraceae bacterium
GCGGAAGGAATACCAACAGCTTCAGCAGGCGGTTGAGAACGGCACAAAGCGGATAGCGGAAATCGACAGGCTGATTGAAAAGGTGTTTGAACAGAACGCAGGCGGCATCCTCTCCGACGAACGGTTTGCGAAAATGCTTCAGAACTACGAAAAGGAACAGAAAGCATTAACGCAGGAAGTGGAAGAAAACCGCCAGACCTTGCACAACGCCGAACAGCGGGTAATGGATTTAAGGCTTGTCTTACGCACTTTGCGGGAAATGACCGACATTAAGGAGCTTACCCCTACGCTTGTCAATTCGCTGATTGAGCGTATCGAAGTCCACAACAGCGACAAATCCGGCGGACACAGCCATGTGAAGGTAGACATTTATTTTACAGCGGTGGGCATGATAGATATTCCCACCGAAAAAGAAATCCTCGCCACGATGGAAGAAATACGGAACAACCCACAGGACTTTAAATTTGTGGCTTAACAAACGGATACGGCGCAGCCCTAAAAAGGAGGCTGCTTGCGGCAAATAGGAAACTGAAGCATTTGGATGAGGATAAGAAGTTATTAAAGATAGTATCAGATTTAGAAAGGCTGAAAAAAAGAGGTAAT
The DNA here is from genome assembly GCA_910579645.1 of uncultured Lachnospiraceae bacterium. GTDB lineage: Bacteria > Bacillota > Clostridia > Lachnospirales > Lachnospiraceae > Kineothrix. Next base: position 604 of record CAJTVK010000015.1, read on the forward strand.
AAAGGAGATATTGAGAAACATTTAGACATGGCGTTAGAGGATATTGCCAAAATGATGAATATGTATGGAGGCGATAAGAATAATGTAGGACATGCCAGTAAGCAGCCACATAAGCAAGTTCTTCCTTTTTTAGTACAACAGGTTCTGTTTTATATTGCGGTTATTTGTATTGAAGACTATGGAAGAGAACAGAAGCTAGTGATACAAGAGTTAAGAGAATTGGGAGTTACTATATCACATAATTTTTTCAGCAGAATGCTTACAACGCCGAGCCAGTATGTTTCTATGAAAAAGTATAAGCAGCCTGAGTTGCCGATGCCCTATATGGGACAAAAAATAAGGATTTGTCGATTGCTATTAAGAACCTTGTATATCAGGCCGGAAAACATGATGTTTTCTGTGATATTTTTGGAGGCAGTGGGGCGGCTTTACTTTCTGTGGACAGGCGTAAAGAGGCAGAATATGTATATAATGAGTTGAACCGTGGAATTCATAACCTGTTTGTTGTTTTAGTGGATGACAAATTACATAAAGAGTTAATAGAAGAACTGGAGCTTCTTCAAAAGGATATAAGAAGAGAAGGTGTATGGTTAGATATTGATTTTGAATCTTAAGAAAAAAATGTAAAGGAGATGTTTCTTATGGTAACGATAACAAGTTTGCATACAACTGTGCAGTCCATAAGAACAGGAAGAGGACTGCACGTGCGAATGCAGGGAGGATGCTGTGTATCATGGAAGACATGGCAGAGGATGAGCCTTACGGCGTATCGGAGTCCGTGGTTTCTGAATATACAGGACAGGTTGATGAATATGAGAAACTGGATGACGAGTATGAATTCCAGTATGCGGTATCGACAGTCAATGACAGGCTTGTGGAGATTCTTATTTATCACCGTCTGCATTTCTGGAGGTGTATGCAGCAGGCTTTAAAGGGTATCCCTAAGTCGGTGGCATCACTGCGGAGAATGGCGGAGGAAGCCCCTGATATTGGGGAACTGATATGGATTATCCTGTCAAGCGGTAGAGATATAGTCAGGATGATTGAGATGGAGGAGGTGAAGGGGGGTGTGACAGTATGAAGGCTTTGGATGTAATGGAGCGTCTTTCAGATTTGAGCATAAAGCAGTTAGTGCTTTTTTATGAACTGTGCAAGGCAGGGGTAGTGCGTTTCGACATGGGAAACCCTGTTCATGCAGTGCTGTTAAGACAGATGTACATGATGATGCAGAGAAACATGGATATGGAAGCTAGAATCCAGGACAGTTTATTACCAGTATGTGTGCAGAATTGGAAGTTTATTCTTCTAAATTGAAGGGAGGTGTTTTGTATGGCAGAAGGAAAGAAATACCTGAGAATCAGCGAGGCGGCGGCTATGATTGGATGTTCTGGGCAGACCCTGCGGAATTATCAGGTGAAGGGATTGTTGGTGCCTGAAATTATTTTTGAATCGGGGCAGAGGAGGTATTCCGTCAGCCAGATTGAAAAGTTTATTCAGGAAAAGATGGGGGTAAAGGTATGAAGTACAAAAAGGGTGCTTAAAGACAATGGAATTTGTCTGGGATGTCGTCTGCTTTCGTGCTGGTGAAATGATGTCTGCCGCTAAAACCTTACTCAGGGAGGCAGCCAGGACAACTGCCGAAGCCCCTTTGGTCTGAGTCATGCGGCACAGATTTTTGACTTGTACAAAGGTGGCAAGTATGGTAAAATAATCTTCGGGATTTCAAGAGGACAAAGGTGTACCACTCGACACTGTTGACGCAGTGCCGAGCAAGGTTGGTAATCCAGCTACCACACAATACAGACAAAGTCTGCGATACACGCAAAAGTAATTATAAACCACGCAGGGTAAAATTACAATATTTTTTGTCCGTGTCAGAGCAGAGGGAGTCTAAACCTTAAGATAGATTGGGGTGTAGAAGTGTGGACGCATACTGCTACACCTCTCTTGATTTCCCACTTAAGTGCGTCAGTGGCGGAGAAATCCGCCGCCAGGCACTATGTGGGAAGTCGGAGTTTGAAAGGACTGCGATTAGTTTGTTGTACTTCTCGCAGCCCTTTTTTTCTTGCTTTGAAGAAACCCTTAAGGAAAAATACAGATTTATGGGAGGATGGAAAAAAGATGAAGAAAAAACTGATTTATGGTCTGGCATTTATTGGCATGAGTACGTTGCTGGCGGGATGCCATATGAAGCATGAGTGGGTGGAGGCAACCTGTACGGAGCCGAGAACCTGTAGTGTAGGGGGAGAGACGGAAGGCGAGGCTCTTGGACATACATGGGTGGATGCGACCTGTACGGAGCCAAAGATATGCAGCGTATGCGGAGAGACAGAAGGAGAGGCTTTAGGGCATACATGGGCAGAGGCGACTTATGAGACACCTAAGACCTGCTCTGTATGCAGCCTGACAGAGGGGGAACCATTGCCTCAGCCTTATGCGGATGCAAATGGTTTGGAGTTCTTTAAAGATATTTCCTTTACCAGCAAAGGGATACGCTATAATGTGGATATGCCGGAAGACTATGAGACCATTGATGCTGATGTGGAGATTACCGATATCATGATTGAGGATGCCGACAGCGGGAAAGAACAGACTGTTACAATCACATATACGGTGAAGGGCAGAATCTCACATGATCGGCTTGCTATAGTGGTGCCGCATTTTAGAATATGGGATATCTATACAGGAGGGATTGTTCCAGATGCATCTATACTGAAGGATGGGCAGGTATCAGGCAGTGTTACATTGGAGTGGGATGGTGTGGCTTATTCCATAGGACAGGAAAAATACAGCCAATGGGAGCAGCATGGTTGGGATGAGAATGTTGATGGCGGCACCAGTGTAATGGAGAATACTTTAGTTGTAGTTATTACTGTGCCGAAAGATTATGACGGTTTGGCACTCTATATGGGATTTGAAGATGAATACCGTAAACTACATTATGGAAATAATGGGGAAAATAGTGAAGGGGATGGCGGAGAAGCGGCTATTAGGTACATTTTAGATACATTTGAAGATGGGGATTATTTAATAAAGGTTAGGGATGCCTTTGAAATGCTTTCTCCCTCAGACGAGTCAAAGCCAGAGGATAGTACAGATGTTGCTGCTGATAATGAAATTTTGGAAGAAGATGCATACCAGATGGACAACGCTCAGTTGGATTCGGTAAACGACCCAGTTTTGAATGGCGAGGCTAAGTTTAAGGAGAACAGGACACCAGTGCAGTCAGGAGAGATTATTGGTAAGCACCTCATTGAGGGGTACGATTCATCACAGTATAATGCTTTTGATTTACAGGTTATGCTTGAGAAGCACTATGGTAAGGAACTTGATATCAACTCATGCAGTTATATTGCAGATTGGTGTGCGTGGGAGTTATCCGAGGTTGATATCGATGTGCCAGAAGACAGTTTACAGTACAAGATAGAGGCAGCAGCAATTCTAAAAGACATGGGGGTATTCACTGATGATATCATAACAAGTATCGGAGTATCCGTTGAGAGTTGCAATAACTTTATTAATCAGTTAAAAGCGGAGTAGCACTATGATTCAAAGGTTTACAGTAAGGGAATATAGAAAGTTTAGTCGGGATATATTTCGATATAGTTGATGATAAGGTAGTCAGGGTTTATACAACAACTCCATAATCAGGGGTGTTTTTCAAAGCCATTGGTTCTAATCCACCAATGGCTTTTTTGCATCACCAATAAACAAAATCTCCCCCAAGCCACCCCAGCTTTTTGTGCATACCTGACGAACTTAAAAAAATGACTTGCAATTCCCCAAAAACAGAGTGATGAATGGTAGCAACCTAAAACAAGCCGCCCTTTTTCTATGGGAGCGGCGGCATCTACAGAAAAAGGAGGAAATTGCATATGTTACATGTTTTAACACCAAAAGGAGTACTGCGTGAGGTAATCAAGTCAGAGCCTGTGTGCGAGACGAGGGTTAAATTTAACGGTGGGATGAAGAGGGTTGTGGAGGCTGCTGAGGGAATGGACTCCAAGCCGACAGCCTTAAATATCCTGTTCAGGCATACGGAGGGGCAGTTTTTTGGGATGTGCTCTGTTAATGACCTGTTCATAGGGAACCTTAAACCGGAGAAAGTGTCTGAGATACAGGGTAAGCTGCTGTCAGAGGGCTTCTACGATTTCAGCAGGCTGCATTACCAGAAGGCGTTCATAGTGGATAAAACAGACTTCGATGAAGGCGTTTCAGACCCTTATACAAGCTGCCGCCCATAGTCCTGCTTAAGGACAAGGCAGGCGAGGACTCAAGGAACAGGGAGGCCTTTACCTATGAGATTCTGGACGGGCAGCAGAGGCTTACCAACATCTTCAGCTTTATTGATGACGGATGGGCGTTGCACAGTGCGACGCCGCTTGTCTCAATGGATGGTTTTGAATATGAGGTGGCAGACAGGAAGTTCTCAGAGCTTGAGGAGGAACTCCAGAATGCAGTAACCCAGTTCAGCTTCTCCGTGCAGCGTCTGGAAAACTATACGATGGAGGAAGCCGAGTCTTTATTCTTCAATATCAATTCAGGCGTGAACCTGTCGCCAGTGCAGAAATCCAAGTCAAGGATGGGGACTGACCTGATCAGGTTCTTCACATGACTGCTGGAGGGCGTTTTTTTCAGCCAGGCGGTAAACATGACCGAGGCGCAGGCAAAGCGTGAGGACGACCTGCTGATGCTCCTGCAGTCAGCCCTGCTTCTGGACAACAGGCATGAAGGCACCGAATATAAGTTCATATCTGCGGCATACTGTCTTTCCTATGCGGAGTCCATAAGGGACGTTTATGGCGGGGACAGGCGGAAGCGGCTGTCGGAAGTGGTCGCCTACCTTGACAGGGCGTTTACGTTCAAAAACAAGTTCCTGAACAGGAACGACGTTGCTGTGGTGGTGGTCATGGCAGAGGTCGCCCTTGAGAACGGCATAGGGGAGAAAGATTTCAGCAGCTTTGTGAATATTTTTGCCAACAGCATCTACAAGTCCTATAAGGATGCGAGTGGGAGCGGCAATGTCAAGGCAAAGAGCACGCAGATGAGGCTTAAGCAGGGTGGTAGACCCCGTTAAGAAAAAGAGGGTTCTGACAAAAGTGAAACCAACTGCAGATGTTTATGATGACAGCCAGTTTAATATTGTAGCAAAGTTTATTATTCCAGTAGAAGAGTGCGAAGATTATTGTAAGAATGTAGTGCATAGGCGTTTTATTCCGAGGTATTGGAAGAATATCATGGTTAAGATAGCAATCTGTTAGGAAAAAAGTATTAAGGCATTGTCCGGGGTATCCTTGATAATGTCTAACGCAGAGGCGGCACAATTAGCTATAATTATTATATCAGTCCTAAATTATTTTATGAGTCACTATATATAATGATGGGGTGGCGGATGTTGATATAGTATGGTAATATATGTTTGAGGTGATTGCTTGGAAGATATTTTGAAAAAAGATGGATTGTCATTAGAATTACTGGGAGACTTATCCTATCAATCAGGACTGGGAATAAGGCTGAAGAAAAATCTTCATTATTTTGACAGGGAAGCATTGTTTGAAGAATTAATGTCAGTAAATAAATGGTATGATACCTGTGAGCTGCTTCATGGGGTGATAGTAGATTACCGCATAAAAAGTATCCAGTCGGCAATGCTGAAATATGACAGATATTATCCAGACCATCAGGCAGCAAAGGTATTCAATGATATGCTGGGATTCCGTGCTCTTTGTGACAGCTATCAGGAAATACTGGACATAGCTGTGTTAGATAAGATACGTGTGGCGGATATGACTGGTGGTAAGGCAAAAGATGACGGTTATCGGGGAGTCCATGTGTATTTTCAGATGAGCAGTTTTCACTACCCGATAGAAATCCAGTATAATACTTTTTATGACAGGCAACTGAATAATTGGCTTCATAAGTATGTATATAAAAGAAAATATGAAAACTATGTAGGAAGCCTGTTACGTCAGGCATATGAAGCTGCCAGAATCAGAAATGAAAATGAATTTAGGGAGGTGTTGGGGAATGTGCTATCTGATTGCGAAAAAGTTCAATGATACAGGATGTCTTGCGTTACAGACAACACATGGTCATCATTTGGCAGATTTTAAAGAAAAGCTGATGAAGGCTGTTGGCTATGAAACGATACAGCTTGTGACAATCAGCCGCCCGTCTGCGTATGGCGAGTATGAGCCATATCATTTTGTGGAGACGGAACAGGAGTTTGAAGAAGCGGTAAAGAATATGTAAAAAATGAAGAAGACGGCAGGGCTGTCAGCGAGGCTTTTGGCTATAATTATGTCTGACGAAAGTAAAGAGGTATATGTGCCGAGCCTTTGTCTGGGATGAATGAAAGAGGTATATGTGCTGAGCACTTTGTATAAAGAGGTACATGTGGCGAGCCCCAGATAAAGAGGCACTTGTGCTTAGCAGCCGACTAGTATATCATTGCATTAATCCTTAAGTAATCAGCACATGCTGTTTGTGCCAGTGCCGCGTTGTCATCGGCCAACGATGCCACCGCATCGCCTCCCTCTTCCGCCTTGCCCTGACGCAAACATCAAGCACTGATTACTCAAGGATTAATGCAATGATGTACCAGGCCCGCAAGTTGTGCATCTTAAATCAGCAGGCTTAAAAGCCTGATTTTATGATAACCATGTGGGAAGCCTGTCACGTCAGGCATATGAAGCTGCCAGAATCAGAAATATAGGAGAAAACTAAATCTATGAAAATGGAGAAACATATGGAAAAGGATTTTCCTTTGGAGCAGGTACGGAACATATTTCAGAATGACCGGTTTGCCACGGAAAACGGTATGATGATAGAGGAAATAGGGGACGGTTATGCGAAATGCAGTTTACAGCTGACAGACCGCCACCGCAATGCCATGGGGGCGGTGATGGGAGGAGTATCCTTTACGCTGGCTGATTTTGCCTTTGCAGTGGCCGCAAACTGGCGGGAGATAGGCATGGTGTCGCTGAGTTCGAATATTGTTTATCTTGGTACCGCCAAAGGGGAACGGCTGATTGCGGAGGCGGTCTGCGTGAAAGACGGGCGTTCCACCGGGTATTACCAGGTGGATGTGCATGATGAATTGGGAAATCCGGTTGCCGCCGTGACATCCACGGGATTCCGGAAAGGGATGTAGGGAGAATCGGCATCGGAAATTTATGACAGGAGGGCAGGACGGATGAAAATACGGCGTGCGCAGGAGAAAGATTTGAAACGTATCCATGAACTTTTAGTGCAGGTATGCATGGTGCATCATAAAGGGCGGCCTGACTTGTTTCAGGGGAACGGCAACCGTAAGTATACGGACGGTCAGCTGAAGGAAATTATCCGGGATGAGGAACGGCCGGTTTTTGTGGCGGCGGATGAGACAGACAGGGTTCTCGGATATGCGTTCTGCATTTTTAAGCAATATAAGGAGGACAATATTCTGACGGATATCAAGACTCTTTATATAGATGATTTATGCGTGGACGAGGCTATCCGCGGGCAGCATATCGGAAAAGCTTTATATGAGGAAGTGTTGGCATTCGCCAAAGAAAACGGCTGTTATAATGTGACGCTGAATGTATGGAGCTGCAACGGACCGGCAATGAAATTCTATGAAAAGTGCGGGCTGAAGCCGCAGAAAGTGGGAATGGAAATCATTCTTTGAAGGAAATGAAAGTGCGTTGAACAGCAGCCGAAAGAAATTGGTTTCCGCGATATTTTTAAGGATATTCTGGAAGAACTGAAAAAAGTATGCTATAATTGGGAAAGCGGTTCGGAAAGTATTTTTCTGACACGCTCCTGGAAAAGGAAATAGTGCTGCAGGGAGACAGGATATGGGAATAGTCGGCGAATTGGGATTAGAAGATATAGTGGCGGGCATTCCGGGCGGATTTTTTATTTACCGTGCATACGGGACGGAAGAGGTTATCTATTCTAATCATGAAATCTGGGAGATATACAATTGCGGTTCGGAAGAGGAATTCCGTCAGCTGACAGGGAATACATTCAGCGGCATGGTACACCCGGAGGATTTTCAGCGGGTAGAGAAGAGCATATGGGAACAAATCCGGGAAGAGAAAAAGAAATTCGATTATGTGGAATACCGTATCGTCACGAAGGACGGACAGACCCGCTGGGTGGAAGATTTTGGGCAGTTGGTGAGGAATGCTGTTTACGGGGACATTTTTTATGTGTTTGTCAGCGATATTACCGATAAAATGCTGCATGATATGCAGAAACAGGAACAATATTGGAACCGTATTGAGGACAGGGCTCTTCTGCAGGCGGTGATTCAGAGCACAATTTTTGCATATAGGGAAGTTTACATAATTAATCTGCAGGATAATTTCGGAAGGATGATTTATCCGGACGATCAGAACGAGAAGGAAACAGGGGATTACAGGCAGCTTCTGGAACGGCATTTCCAAGAAGGGATTCTTCCCAGGGACAATGAGGATACGGTAAGGAGCATACTGCAGCCGGAAGCCATAAGGGCGGCGCTGATGGGAAAGAACAGCGTGGAATATCAATACCGTAAGCGGAAAGAAGACGGAACCATGGAGTGGTGCGCCACTACGGTTACGGTAAGTGAAAGAATAGACGGCATACCGATTACGGTCGTAATGTGCATACGCAGCGTGGAAGGCATTGTCAAAAGAGAAGAGCAGCAAAAATCCATTCTGGAAAATGCGCTGCTGAATGCGAATCAGGCAAATGAGGCGAAGACGGTATTCCTGACGAATATGTCTCATGATATGCGTACGCCCATGAATGGAATCATGGGATTCTGCGATTTGGCGTTAAGGCATGTGGAAGAGCCTGAGCGGGTGAAAGACTGTCTGATGAAGATACTGGAATCCTCCCATACATTGCTTGGCATCATTGACAATATGCTGGATATGAGCCGTATTGAGTCGGGGCAGCTGAACTTGGAGAGAAGCGAGAATAATCTGGTGCAGATTATGAATGATGTCCATGGCCTGCTGAAGGAAGGGATGGAAAATAAGTATATTACCTATCGGCTGGATATGAGCGGGGTGGCACATGAATGGGTTTACTGTGACTTGCTGCGGATGCATCAGATTTTGGTCAATGTGGTGGGGAATGCGGTAAAGTTTACGGAGCCGGGCGGAACCATAACCGTGACGGTAAAAGAAGAACCGTCCTTAAGCAGCGGCATAGCCAATTATGAGTTCCGGATAAAGGATACAGGCATAGGGATGACGCAGGAATTCCGGGAAAAGGTATTCCAGCCTTTTGAGCGGGAACGGACTTCCACGGTTTCCAAGATACCGGGAACGGGATTGGGGCTGGCGGTTACGAAGAACATTGTGGATCTGATGAACGGCAGCATTGAAGTGGAAAGCGAAGTAGGGAAAGGGAGCGAATTCATTATTTCCCTGTCTTTCCGGATTCGGAAGCAGTCGCTGAAAATGGGCGATCTGCTCCAAATGGCGACCGAAACGATGAATACGGATAATTTGGCAGGCAAATGTGTGCTTCTGGTGGAAGACAATGAGCTGAACCGGGAGATTGCAAAAACCTTGCTGGAAGAAGAAGGGCTGGTCATCCATGAGGCGGAAGACGGCGACGTGGCAGTGGAGATGGTAAGGAATTCTCAGGGAAAGTATGATTTTGTCCTGATGGATATTCAGATGCCCCGCATGAACGGTTATGAGGCGACTAGGGCAATCCGCAGGCTGGAAGACAGAAAGCTGGCAGGGATTCCGATTATTGCCATGTCGGCCAATGCTTTGGAAGAGGATAAGAAAGAGTCGCTGCGGGCAGGCATGGACATGCATTTGGCCAAGCCGATAGAGATGGATAAAGTCTTGGCGGCATTGGAATGGATGATGCTGAAAGAGTGACGGCTTTGCCATGACAGGAAATCCGCAGGGGAAAAATCCGCAGGGGAAATGTCTGCACGGTGACCTTTCCTCCCTGCGGATACAAGGGTTACTCCCGCAGGCGGCGGGATATCGGATGGTTATTCATATTTATTTTTACTGCTGTCGGAGGGTTCGCCGCCCGGGCCGTCTCTCCTTGGCACTTCGTCAGGAATGATATCTAACGGCAAGTCTTCCTCAGGGATATTATGGTCGTCATATAAATTTTCACCAGAGGTTCTTTTCGTGGGGGTTCCCTTATTATTCTTATATTCCATTTTCCCGGCTCCTTTCCATAGGTCTGTAATGCTGCGCCGTCCGCGGTTTTTACCGAACGGTATTGAAAGCATATGTATTTTTTATATTTAAATACAAGGAAATATTTTGCATTTGGGGAGCGGAATAGGGAAAAGGTGGGGAATGGCAAATATAAGGAATAAAGGCAAGGAAAGATAAAGCAAGGAAAGATAAATGCAAGGAAGGATAAGCAGAAAAAAGGATAAATAGAAAGATAAATAGAAATAAGGATAAATAGAAATAAAGATAAATAGAAATAAAGATAAATAGAAATAAGGATAAATAGAGGGAGCGGCAGGCGGAAGTGGAAAAGCAGAGAAAGAGAGGGAATAAAGGCAGTTTATGAGTGAGCAGGGTAAAGTTTTAAAGCAATATTTTGGGTATGATACGTTCAGGGAAGGACAGGAGGAACTGGTGGAAAGCATTCTGCACGGGCAGGATACCTTTGGGATTATGCCCACAGGGGCAGGGAAGTCCATTTGCTTTCAGGTTCCGGCATTGATTCTGAAAGGCATTACGCTGGTAGTCTCACCGCTGATTTCCCTGATGAAAGACCAGGTGGAAGGGCTGAATCAGGCAGGGGTGCATGCGGCCTATCTGAACAGCTCCCTGACGGCGGGGCAGTATCAGAAGGCTTTGGGATATGCCAAGGAAGGGCGGTATAAAATCATTTATGTGGCGCCGGAACGTCTGGTGACGGATCATTTCCTGGATTTTGCCTTGCAGGCGGATATTTCCATGCTGGTGGTGGACGAAGCCCATTGCGTGTCCCAATGGGGGCAGGATTTTAGGCCCAGCTATCTGAAAATCGTGGATTTCATTCAAAAACTTCCGGTGAGGCCCATTATCAGCGCGTTTACGGCCACTGCCACAAAGGAAGTGCGGGACGACATTATAGATATTCTTCTTTTGCAGAACCCGAAAGTGGTGACTACAGGATTTGACCGCCCGAATCTCTATTTCGCGGTGCAGGCACCGAAGGATAAGTATGCATCCATGAAAAATTTCCTGGAACTTCATAGTGGGCAGAGCGGCATCGTATACTGCCTGACGAGGAAGTATGTGGAGGAAGTATATGCAAAGCTGGTGAAAGACGGATTTTCGGTGACAAAATACCATGCCGGGCTTTCCGACGGGGAGAGAAAGAATAATCAGGAGGACTTTATATACAGCAGGGCGGAAATCATGGTGGCTACCAATGCGTTCGGCATGGGGATAGATAAGTCCGACGTGCGTTTTGTGGTGCATTATAATATGCCGAAAAATATGGAAAGCTATTATCAGGAAGCGGGGCGCGCCGGACGGGACGGTGAAGCGGCGGAATGTGTTCTGCTGTATGCCGGGCAGGATGTGGTGACCAATCAGTTTTTTATCGACAACAATAACGACAATCAGGAACTGGACGAAACAAGCCGCAGGATGGTGATGGAAAGGGACAGGGAAAGGCTCCGGAAGATGACTTTCTACTGTTTTACCAACGAATGCCTGCGGGATTATACGCTGCGCTATTTCGGGGAGTACGGCAGCAATTACTGCGGGAACTGCTGTAACTGTCTGACTCAGTTTGAAAGTACGGATGTAACGGAAATTGCCAGAGGCATCATAGGCTGTGTGGAAAGCAGCCGCCAGAGGTTCGGGACGAATGTGGTCATTGATACGGTGCACGGGGCGAATACGGCAAAAATACGAAATTACCGGATGGACGGGAATCCTCATTACGGGGAACTGGCCAAAGTGCCGGTTTTCCGGCTGCGGCAGGTTATGAACCATCTGCAGCTTTACGGATATCTGAATGTGACAAGCGATGAGTATGCGATAGTGAAGCTGACGGAAAAATCAGCGCCGGTGTTGAAGGGGGAGGAACAGATTGTCATGAAATTGGCAAAGGAGCAGGAACATCCGGCGAAGATAAAAGGCGGCAGGGACGAAAAGGCAAAGCGCGGACGCAAAGAGACGGCTGCCGGTTTTTCCAAAGAGGAATTTTCGGACAGGGAGGAACGGCTGTTTGAGCGGCTGCGGGCACTCCGGACGGTAATTGCGAGAGAGGAAAACGTGCCGCCCTACATTGTTTTTTCGGACAAGACGTTGGTGCATATGTGTCTCATTAAGCCGAAGACTAAGGAAGACATGCTGACCGTATCCGGCGTGGGGGAATTTAAGTATGAGAAGTATGGGGAGCGGTTTCTTGGCTGTGTGCAGGAAGAAGGCAGGGAGATTTGACCCCAAGGAAGTATACGGCAGGGGATAAAGTGGAAAAATAAACAAAAGGGAAAATGAAAGAGGAGAATTATGGAAATCAATTGGAAAGAATTGGGCATGGAAGATAAGGGAATCATTACCCGCTATTATGACATGGAGCCGGTGAGGAACTGCGAGTTTACTTTTGCAAACAACTATCTGTGGGCTCCGTTTTATGAAATCCGTTATGCAGTGGTGGAGGACATGCTGGTATTCCGATCCGATGAGGAAGAACTGTCCGTCAGCTATCCTCTGGGGAGCGGAGACAGGAGAAAGACCATAGATGTGCTGTCACGGTATTTTGAGGAAATGGGGCGGCCTTTCAAAATGCATCTTGTATCCCCGAAACAGTTTGAAAGATTGGAGGGACTGTATCCGGGGAGATTTCAGGTGACATATGACAGAGATGCGGCCGACTATGTTTATGAATCGGAACGGCTGATTTCGCTGGCCGGAAAGAAACTGCACGGAAAGAGGAACCACATCAACCGTTTTAAGGAGAATTATCCGGATTGGGTATATGAAAGGATAACGGAGAGGAACGTGGCGGAATGCATATCCATGGCAGAAGAGTGGAAAGCACAGAACGGCTGTGGGGAAAGAGGGGAGAAGCACAATGAATTCTGCGTGACCGTAAATGCCTTGGAAAAACGGGAAGCGTTGGGGCTGCAGGGAGGGCTGCTCCGTGCCGGCGGAAGGGTGGTCGCTTTTTCCCTCGGGGAACCTTGCGGGAAGGACATGTTTGTGGTGCATATCGAAAAAGCCTTTGCCGAAGTGCAGGGTGCGTACCCTATGATTAACCAGCAGTTTGCGGAACACGAAGCGGCAGGCTATAAGTATATTAACCGGGAAGAGGATACGGGGGCAGAAGGCCTCAGAAAAGCCAAACTGTCCTATGACCCGGTTTTCCTGATGGAGAAAGGATTGGTTTCGGAAAAGGAGAATGCCGGAGGAAAGGAAGGATGACGGAATGGATGAAAACAAAAGCGGAAAAAGAGTGACGGAACAGGTGGAGAAACTCTTTGCTTTTATTAAGCAAAGCCCTACTTGTTACCAGGCTGTGGAAAATGTAGGGAGAGAACTGGAAGCGTCAGGCTATCGGCAGCTGGAGGAAAAGGTGGAATGGGAACTGAAGCCGGGCGGAAAGTATTATGTCACAAGAAACGGCTCATCCCTGATTGCGTTCCGGCTGCCTGCCAAGGAACTGAAGGGTTTCCGTATGATTGCGTCCCACAGTGATTCACCTTGTTTCAAAGTGAAGGAAAATGCGGACATGCCCGCAGAAAATGCCTATGTCAGGCTGAATGTGGAAAAATATGGAGGCATGATATTGTCCACATGGCTGGACAGGCCTTTGTCAGTGGCAGGCCGGATTGCGCTGGCAGGAAATGGGGGTGTCCGGAATGTGATGATTGACAAAGATTTGCTTCTTATCCCCAATGTGGCTATTCATATGAATCGTGACATGAATAAGGGAGTGGAATACAATGTACAGACGGACATGCTGCCTCTGTTTACCGGGGAGCACGGAGAGAAGACTTTCCTGGATTTGATTGCGGCTCAAACAGGGGTCGGCACGGAGGATATTCTGGGGACGGATTTGTTCCTTTATAACAGGGAAGAGGGAAGGGTTTTCGGGGCGGACGGAGAGTTTGCCTGCGCCCCCAGGCTGGACGACTTAGCCTGTGTCTATGCCTCTTTACAGGCAATGCTGCATGGGATGCCGGAAGAATATGCAAATGTGACGGCTGTCTTTGACAATGAAGAGGTGGGGAGCACAACGAAGCAGGGAGCGGCTTCCACCTTTCTGCAGGATGTTCTTGTGCGGATTTCGGAAGCTTTGGGAATGACGGGAAGCGGTTACCGCCGGCTTCTGGCAGGCAGCTTTATGATTTCGGCAGACAATGCCCACGCGGTGCATCCTAATCATCCGGAGAAAGCAGACCCTACCAACCGCCCGTATTTAAATCAAGGGATTGTCATTAAATATCACGGCGGGCAGAAATATACTACCGATGCCGTTTCGGCGGCATATATCAAAGAAATCTGCCGGCAGGCAGGTGTTCCTTGGCAGACTTATGCCAACCGGTCGGATATTGCAGGCGGTTCCACACTGGGGAACCTTTCAGCGGCATTGGTTCCTGTGGCTGCGGCGGATATCGGGTTGGCGCAGCTTGCCATGCATTCCGCCTATGAGACAATAGGGACAAAGGATATGGATTATATGGTAAGAGCAATGGAATGCTTTTTTGGAGCCCCATGCATATGATATAGGAAACGAAAAGCGACAGGCCGGGGACATGTGAAAAAGCATGGCTCCGGTCTGCCGCAGAATAAGGGCAGGGAACTAAATGGATTCACAGAAAATAGAAAATGTTCTGAATCTTGCGTTGGATATATCCGATGAAGAAAGGAGAAAATCGCTTGGCTTGGATACGGGCTTTGACGAAACGAGCAATCTATGGGAAATCATTGTGAAGCATAACGGAGATTTGTCCCGGCTGAACAGCCCGGTCATAACAGTTGAAGAACTGATTGCCGGCTATGCCATAGTCACATTGCCGAAGAACCTGATAGCGTCATTTGCAGAACTGGAAGAAGTGGAATATGTGGAGATGCCTAAAAGGCTGTATTTCTCGGTTCAGCAGGGAAAGGAAATTTCATGCATTCCGCCGGTGACGGTGAGAGAGCCGTATCTGAGCGGTGAGGGGACGATTGTTGCGGTGATTGATTCCGGGGAGCGTGTTATTATGTTGTTAAGTTAGTGAAACCAAAGTAAACACAAGGGGTTCCGCTGATTTAGTCCTACGAAAAAATGCCTTTCAGGCATAAGATTTGGCGGTAGGACAGGCCTGTTTTATTTAAAATTTTAAAGGGAAATAGAGGTTTGCAATAACGTAACACAAAGCGGTTCGTGAAAGGAAAGGCTATTTCCTATAGCGTTCTTGACATACTGCCCGAAAAAGTAAAAAATGGAAATCATGAGTCTGTTTGTAAATGGCTTATTAATCATTGCAGTTCCTCTCTGTCTGTTCCGTACCATTGCCGTGTTTAAATTTCTAGTCGAAGCATCATATCGGCATCGAAATTTTGCCTTGTACTGGCACGAACCATGCAAAGAGGAACTGCAATTTCTGTCTGGATGCAGTACTAGTATAAACTGATTTAAATACCTTTATGTTTCACTGAGGATGCTTTTCGAGAGTACCTGTGTAAAAACGCAGACGTAGCGGGCTATGCTGAGGCTTTTACATAGGTGCTATCGGGAAAGCAGAGCAGCGAAACGTAAGGTTATTTAAAGTGGGTTATACTAGCATGACCCACCCATATGTTTCGCTTGTCTAAATTTCCATCTGCCGCGTTGTTATCGGTCAACGATGCCACCGCATCGCTTCCTTCTTCCGCCTTGCCCTGACACAAAAATTAGGCACTGAAATTCGTATTGTTTATGATATTTATATTCCTGTTTTCAATCATTGCTTTTGCAGCCTTTTTCTCTTCTTTGCAGACATTAAACTGATTCTTACGCTTCTGGCTGCCAAACTCATTCCTCTTCCGGCTTACGGCAAAGGCAAAATCCCATCCGATTACGGGCAACTCTTTTTTAGCTGCAATCCGGTAAGTTAGGAATTGCATGTTTTTTCTTCGATGGTGCTACGTGCTACTCAAAAATCAGTCATGCATCCGTTTGCGCATGGTTTTTGAGCAGTGCCCGGCACTAAAATACAGTTGCCAGTATAATCCGATTTAAATAACCTTACATTATTATTTGGAACAACCCAGAATATCGTGTTATTCAGAATAATTTATAATATATAGTTATTTGAATTGGGTTATACTAGTATAATCCAATTTAATTAGCTTTACGTTTATACTTTTCATAGACTCATGCAAAAATAGCACAATTAGAATAATAAAACATATAGTTATTTAAATCTGATTATACTAGTACTGCATTGCGGAAAAAACGGTGAATTCAGTACCTGCCTTTTGCGCCAGCGCTGCGTTATCATCAGTCAACGATGCCACCGTGCCTAAGTGCCGGCACTTTACAAAGTTCCGGGCAAAAAACATCATTCCTGACGCAGGCTGCGGCTTAAGTTAATGACATTGGACATTGACAGATAACAGAGGCACAGGAGACAGGCTCAGGGGGTAAGAGCAGATGGTAAAAGAAAGGGAAAAGGGCAGGGATTGTCAGGCAAGGCAAAAGATAAAGGAGCGAGATAAGAGCAGGAACAGCAGAATGTCCCTGTTCTTCTTTTTTATGCACAGCTCTGTGCAGATGAAATATGCCGCCGACGCGGCGCACAGGGGAAGAGGGCTCTCCCTGCTGGATGAATTATTTCGGAAAATGGAGGAAAATGATATGAATATTTACGGCTATGCGAGGGTGTCCAGTATTGATCAAAATGAGGAACGTCAGATGGCTGCCCTGCGTGATGTGGATGTACCTGAAAAGAATATTTTTGTGGATAAGCAGTCAGGCAAAGATTTTGACCGTCCAAATTATAAAAAACTGGTGAAGAAGCTGAAAGCCGGAGAACTGCTGTATATCTTAAGCATTGACCGTCTGGGACGCAATTATGAGGAAATACAAAAGCAGTGGCGTGTCCTTACAAAAGAAATCGGCATTGATATCTGCGTATTGGATATGCCTCTGCTCGATACCCGCAATGGCAAGGACCTGATGGGAACGTTTATTGCAGACCTTGTCCTGCAAATCCTGTCTTTTGTGGCACAGAGTGAGCGTGAGAACATTAGGAAACGGCAGACAGAGGGAATAGCCGTAGCAAGGGCAAAGGGCGTAAAGTTCGGCAGACCCGGAAAGTCAGTACCGGATGATTTTGACAAAGTCGTTAAGGATTGGGAACAAAAGAAACTGTGTATTGCGGAAGTCCTGAGACAGTGCAATATGAGTGAAGCGACTTTTTACCGCAGATTACGGGAGCACAGACTGCTTTGGGACGGTAAAAGAAATTGAAGATAGCTGCAACTATCAAAAAGTGTACTTTTTGACAGCCACAGCAATAAAGCTATTGTACATAAAAATTTAGCAGTTTGCAAGTATTTTTTGCAGATTTCCAAATTTTTCTCAATTTATTTAACAGAAAGACAGAATATCCTATCCTTTTTACTTAAATAAAATTTTCGACAGATTATGATGCGGTTCAATTGGAAGAATGTCAAAAAGTACACTTTTTGATAGTTTGCCATTTAAAGTGTCTGTACAGCCATATTTTATGAACTGTTTCAATCTAAGGTTCGTAGAAGAGAGGATAAAGAAATGATTCCTGACAGAGTATGTAAGACCGTCCATCAATACGGCAGGGCACCGGTTTCTCAAGAGGATATGGAGAAACTTCAGGAAATTGCGGAAGATTACAGCCGGGTGAAGAATTGTGTGTATGCGGGATTTGCCGGTATAGGAGGCCTTTCCAAGATTTATCCGGGATATACTGTCCAGAATGAAATGATGAAAAGCGGCTTGCGGGAACGGTTGGGCATGCCCTCGGTTTATTTTCGTCTCGCTATTTTTGATGCTTTGGGTGAGATTAAGAGCCAGTGGACAAAAACGAAGTCGGAAATTCTTAAGCGAGTAGGGAGCAATGTCTCACTGACGGAGGATGAGAAACATTATTTGCGTTACCTTCTGAAAGTAAATAATGCTTTTGATGCGGTATTGAACCGAAAGGAAGTCAGCCTAAGACAGGATCTGCAGAAGCGGTATGAAATGCTTGCAGGCTGTATCGACAAGCAGAAAGCGGATAATTATTTGTGCAGGCAGGTTCGGCGTATCCATGTAAAGCCGCATACGGACAGCCGGGACGGTTTTTCATTGGAAGAGAGAGCCTACCGATATGGAAATCACGGGATTTATATTACCGTAAAGGATAAAAGAAAACGGATTTTCCTGCCTCTGACGGACAGCAACCGATACACGCGTCAACTTTATCTGAAGCTTTATCCGCAGCAGCATAGTGTGGAAATCAAAGTCCCCGTGGACGTCAAAGTCAGAAAACATAAGGATTATAAAGAAAAGCCGGGCTTGGCGGTCGGTATGTATGTTATGTTCACCACGGACAACGGACATGCCTATGGAGAAAAGTTGGGGCAATACGAGACGGAACTTGCAGGCTGGGTTCGCAGCCAGGCAATGAAACACAGGACCGTTCAGGCAGGGGATGCGGGAAGAAAGAAATATTCGGACCGGAAAAGAAAAAAGACTCGGCAGCTTCAAACGTATATTAATACGGAATTGAACAGGCTCCTGCGAACCGAAAAGCCGGAAGTTGTTTATGTCCCTAAGCTTCCGGCACCCAGAAAGCATGGGGGCGACAGCGGCATTAACCATTCTGTGAACATGTGGCATAGGGGATATATCAAAAAAAGATTAGTGCAGAAATGCAGGGAGCATTCTATAAGGATAGTGGAAGTGCATGGAAAAGACATAGGCAGGGAGTGCAGCCGGTGCGGCGGATATGGATACCGGCAGGACAGGATATTCCGGTGCCCGTTCTGTGGTTATCACATACAGGAGAAACGGAACACGGCAAGAAACATAAAGAAGCGGGGAGAAGCTATGGAGGCATAGATCAAAAGAGCGGCTGTCCGGATGAATGAGGGAATATCCCCTGATTTTACCGTAAGGACCGGACGGAAGTTTTTGATAAGCAGACGGAAAAAGAGCCGTATGGACATAGTGCCTTTCGGGATGAAAATCCGCGGCAAAGCCTTAAAGGCACCGTCTGTCATATAAAATAAGAAACGGCATTAGAAGGCAGGCATGTGCTTGTGTATTGGATAGGCCAAGACTCTGGGAACACAGAAATAAGGCATGGTCAGCGTCAAAACGGACGTGGGACATGCAGGCGGAAGGAGAGCATCTTATCCGAAAAGCTGTGATGTACCAGGGAGCGAAGCGGGATACCGCATCACCGACGAATGACGGTTCGCCGGATGACCAATATATCTTATTAAAAAACATAATATCAGGGACGGAATATGAGAAAAACGCAGAAGCGAAAGATAGAAGAAACAATCATGCAGATGGAAGAAGCCCATGATGAGATAAAAAGATGTATAGAAGAGGGGATTGTCATACAGGCAGGGGAACTTTTGGCAGATTGTCAGAATGCTGCGGTTGCCATAGGCACCCTGATTGAGGGCACGGAAGGGGAAGGACATCCTACAGTAACGGTTTTGGAGGAATATTGTGAACTGGTTTATCAGATTCATGAAGCTATATCGGCAGACAGCAGCGTTAACACTGATAAAATATATGAATCCCTGAGGCGGAAACTGATTGAGGCATCAAACAGCATACGGAACGACATAAAAATCCGGACGGAGGCAGTATTTCTTCCATATAAGGCATGTATGTGGGATTCCTTGGAAAGCATTTGGAAGGCAGCGGATGCCGATCCGGACTGTGACGCATATGTAATTCCTATCCCTTATTTTGATAAAAATCCGGATGGAAGTTTTAAGGATGAGCACTACGAGGGAGACCAGTATCCGGATTATGTACCAGTAACACGCTATGATGAATTTGATTTTGGGAAACATATGCCGGATGTGATTTATATTCACAACGGTTACGATGACTGGAATCTGGTCACGAGCGTTCATCCGGATTTTTACTCACGGAACCTGAAGAACTATTCGGAAGAATTAGTCTATATTCCATACTTCGTGCTGGGCGAGATTGATCCTGATAACGAACAGGCTGTGGAAGAAATGAAGCACTTTTGTTTTATGCCGGGAATTATCAATGCGGATAAAGTCATTGTACAGTCAGAGGACATGAAAAGGATTTATGTCCGTGAGTACCTGAAAGCAGCAAAGGAATGCGGACTTACGGGAAAACATTTGGACAGGATGTATCTTGAGAAGAAATTTTTGGGAACAGGTTCTCCGAAGTTTGAGAAAGTGGCAAATACCATGCGGGAGGATGTGGAAATTCCCAGGGAGTGGAAGCGCATTATCAACAGACCGGACGGTACGGCAAAAAAAATTATTTTTTATAACAACAGCATTGGTGCACTGCTGCATAATAACGAAAGAATGATAACCAAAATGGAATCCGTCTTTAAAATTTTCAAGGAAAACAGGGAAGAAATCGCCCTGCTTTGGAGACCACATCCATTGATAGAGAGCACCTTAAAAAGCATTCGCATGCAGCTTTGGGAGCAGTATAAGGCTATCCGCGACAGATACCTTGCAGAAGGCTGGGGGATTTATGATGACACGGCAGACATTGACAGAGCGATTGTGGTAAGTGATGCGTATTATGGGGATTTGAGCAGTGTGGTACAGATGTATCAGATTACGGGAAAACCAATCATGATACAAAATGCAGAAGTAATACAGTGTGCCATAAAATGAAGGTTGGCATAGGAAAATTTGCAGGGGAGATAGTTATAGGAACAATAAGGGAAATGGATTTTGCCGATGAACAGTGTAAGCATGAGTAATATAACTGCATATGGGAAAGACTTTTCGCTTCTTCGGAATTTAGCAAAGGATAAGTTCACGAAACTGTGCATTTACGGTTGCGGGGTGAATGGGGAAGTTATTTGTAAATTTATGGAGAACTGTGGAAAGAATATTGAATTTTTTATTGATAAACAGGCAGAAAGCAGGGAATTTACGGTTCTGGGTAAGCGTGTGATTTCTCTGGCTGCATTTTTTGAGAGGCAGCAGAATATTAAAATAATTGTTTCTTTGGATAATCAGGATTCGGCAGTCAGCTTCCTTCTCGCGAATGGCATTGACAAGAAGCAGATAATATCTCCATTTAAGAAAGCAGAAAAGAATATAAGGCTTCTGAGCAAAGATTATAATCCGCAGGACTATCTCAATAAGATTGACAGGTACGGTGGATGGCCGGAAGCGGATATGCCTGCGGTGACTGTTTTCACGATTCTCTATAACACACCGGGATGGATGCTATGCAGGGCGATAGAGAGTATTCTTGAACAGAGTTATAAAAATTTGAAATACTTAATCATTGATAATGGCTCGACAGATGGTTCGGAAAAGATTATCAGGAAATATGCTTCCGTTGATAACAGGATTCAATACATCCGATTAAAACAGAATGTTCCATGGGCAAACAGGGAGTTATTGCTTACGCTGAAAGAAAATATGAATACCGGATATACTGCAATGCTGGATTCCGATGATTATTATGAAAAATCCTTTCTGCAGAAGGCCATGAGCGCTCAGAAACGTGATGATTCGGATATCGTACAGGTGAACACGCTTACTTACGCACATGGCGGATTCAGGTATAGTTATTTTGCGCATTACTTGGGCGAAGATTTATGCATTCAGGGAAACGAAAAGGAAAGATATCTTATGCTGCGGATATTGAATGTTCCTGTATGGGGGAAATTGTATAAGGCTGAGCTCTTTAAGAACCTTATAGACATGATGCTCTCCTATAAAACGGAATATGACAGAGACCGGAATTTCTGTCTCGATATATCTTGGATGACGTATATGGCGCTTACCGGAAGCAGGGTTTCATTATGTGATGAAATTTTGCATATCCGCACTTGGAGACCGGGAAGCAGCGAGCATTCTGATAATCATGGCTCCAAATGGCTCTCATCCATGGTATGGTCATTTGAGCATTTATGCAAACATAGTGTGGACTATGAAGATTCCGTAGTTTATGAGGAAGCGGCCTTGATGTGGCTCTTTAGCCTGCCACGGGATAAATACAGCCTTTCGGATTTCAGAACTAGCGACCTTGAAAACAGTGCGGTAAAGGAATTTCTGAAGCGGCCGATTTGTGACAAATACAGGGGGGAGCGGGAATGAATAAGTACGAAGATATAATTACATATGATGTATACGAACTGGACCTGTATGAATTAAGACAGAAACTGGAGCGGATGAATGTAAAAGAAGCTGTTGTTTACGGAATTGGAAATAATGGCCAAGATACATATCGGATGTTTAAAAATTTAAATATAAAAATTCCTTATTTTGTGGATGTAAAAGCTATGAACGGTGTCAGAAAATTTAATGGCATTGACGTTAAGACACCGGATGAGTTTGCGGATAGTTATAAAGACGAATACGTTGTGATATCTCCAAGCTTACATGACGCTATTTACAGCTGGATGTTGGGGAAGAATGTCCCCGAGAACAAAATCATTCTTTCATTTTATAAGACAGAGTGCGTCACCATAGATTATGGCGGGCACTATGGAGATAAGCCTTCGCCGGATATCAAATATTGCAGAGAAAAGCCTGAAAATATAAAAGGCACATTTGTGACAATTGCCTACAATACGCCGGAAAACCTTCTCAGACGTGCGATAGAGAGCGTCCTTAGGCAAACAGTAAAGGAATTTAAATATCTGTTCATTATAAATGGCGCAACCGATGAGACGGCTGCCATAGCAGAGTCGTATGCAATGCTGGATTCTCGGATAAGTGTAATAGATTTGGGGGAGAACCTCAGGTGGACGGATAAGCGGCTCTTAAAGACGATGAAAGAAAATATAGAAGGCGAGTATTGCTGTCAGTTGGATTCGGATGATTATTACGATGAGTGTTTTCTTGAAAAAACCTTAAAGATAGGGAAGGAAAATAATTCGGATATTGTATGCGTGCGGACGTGCCTTTTTTCTGCAGACAGCAATTATAATCCTTTGCACGAAGGTCTGGTGTATGATTGGCATGATAAGTTTTACTTCAATATAGTGCATCCTCAGTGTCATATTATCGGGCATAAGAATATCATGACTGCATACGCAAGATCAAAGATATGTTCTACTTTCTGGGGAAAATTATATTCAAATACACTTATGGAACGTTATCTTGATTATTTACTCCTTTTGCCGGATAAAGATAGGGAACTGTATTACAGGCTGGATATTGCGATGACATACAAGATTTTACACATGTCAGAGAGATTGTTTTACAGTGATGAAGTGCTGCACTTTTCGCAGTATTCCAAAAAGAATTCCACATTTACGCTGGCCCCGATTGAGTGGCTTATGTCGCTTTGGTATTCCTATCAGGGAATGAAAGATGAGCTTGGCGTTTATTACAGAAGGAAAGAAGCGAAGAAGTATCTGAACGAATTTTTAAGCATACATCTGCCGTGGATGGTGGGACGAAGAGGAATGCTGTCGTCCTCAGATAAATGGAATTACAGGAGTTCGGTTATCGGACACTTTGGTGAAATGGCGAAGGATTCCATATTCCGTGATGTTTTACTGCATAAAAGGAAATTTATGAGGAACGAGTGCAGGGATTTTTATGAGGCTATTTGTAAAATGGCAGAAAGCGAGGATGCCCATGGTATTTGAAGAACAAAGCATAAAGGGATGTTATCTTATTAAACGGGATATTCCGCGGGATAATAGGGGGTATTTCTCCAGACTTGCAGATATAGATGAATTTAGGAGCAATGGCCTTAACAGTAGATTTGTACAGATTTCCGTATCAAGAAATTATAAAAAAGGCACGCTCAGAGGGCTTCATATGCAGATAAATCCTTCGGCAGAGGAAAAATTGGTCTGCTGCATAGACGGGGAGATTTTCGATGTATGTGTTGATTTAAGGAGAGACTCGGATACATATCTTAAATATTGTTCAGCCATTCTTTCTGAAGAGAACGGAGAAGCTTTTTATATTCCGAAGGGCTGTGCGCATGGTTTTGTTTCGCTTAAAGACGAAACAAGGCTTATTTATTTTATGACTACGGCACACGATCCAAAGGCGGAAAGGGGCTACCGATGGAATGATCCGGCATTTTCCATTCAGTGGCCTGTCAATCCAAAGATCATATCCGATAAGGATAACGCATGGTCTTTGATAACGGATGGGAGAAGCCAATGAAAATACTCCATATAGCTGCACACATGGGTGCGGGAGCGGGCAAAGCAATTTCTGGGATAGCAATTTCAGATAAAATGAACGAACATAAAATCATACTGTTAGATGAACCGGAGAAGTATGACCATATACGAAGATGTGAGCAGAATGGTATAAACGTTAAGATTTGCCCAACTGCGGAGGAAGAAAGAGAAGCGGCATCAAAAGCGGATGTGGTAATGGTGAGCTGGTGGCATCATCCCCTTACTTACAGAACATTGATGAATATTGCAAATGTCCCTTCCAGGCTGGTCTTATGGTGCCATGTGAACGGACTACACTATCCCGAACTGAATCCTGCATTTATTTCATGCTTTGATGCCTGCATGTTCACATCAAAGAAATCATTTGAAAATGAGAGGTGCGGTACAAAGGAGAAGGAAGAGATATATGAAAAATCTACCCTTGTTTATGGAATGGGTGATTTTGAGCCGGAAAAATTTCCGCAAAAAAAGGACTATAAAATGAAGCAGGGGAAAATGAGAGTCGGATATGTGGGCTCATTGGATTATGCTAAGATTCACCCTGACTTTACGGGTTGGCTGAAAGCTGCTATCGAAAGAAATAAAGATATATATTTTGAACTGGCAGGTGACGTTATAGGCAAGCTTAGGCATGATGTAACGGAACAGGGGCTTTCCGGCTATGTGCATTTTTTGGGTTTTAGGGAAAATGTAAAGGAACTTTTGATTCAATGGGATGCATTTATATATTTGCTAAACCCTTATAATTTTGCGACAACCGAAAATGCATTGCTTGAAGCCATGGCATGCGGGCTCCCGGTAGTTGCAAGCGACGGGGCTGTTGAAAAATCAATTATTGAGAACAGAAAAGACGGTATACTTGTGAGGGACGGGAAATCATTTGCCGCACAGCTTGACAAGCTGTCAAAAAGCTGTGAACTAAGGAAAACGCTGGGGCAAGGGGCAAGAGCGGATACCATTAGGAAATATGATATAAGGAAGAACATCTTAAGATTTGATTCGGTAGTCCTGAATACAGTAAACGGATGCAAGAAACTGCATGATTTTAAGGAAGTATTGGGAGAGGATCCTTTTGGCTGGTTCCTTTCCGGATGCGGAGAGGAAGATGCAAAAAAAATGACGTATTTATCCGCAGTGAATCAAAGCAGTGCGGATTTTGAGGAAGTGAGGCAGTGCGCTGCTTCGCTGGAAGGTATATTCAGAGGGAAAGCAAAAGCATCTGTCAGTCAGTATAGCGAGTATTTTCCGGGTGACAGGAGACTTAAGAATTTAAAATCAATGATTCAAGGGGGTCAGGAGATGTCTATATGAATGCAAAGATAGGAACTAGATACCATACCAACAGAACGGAACTTCAGACAGTCATACCGCTCAGTACACCGTTTATACTTTATCTGGATCCTTCCAGTGTCTGTAATTTAAGCTGCAGTTTCTGTCCTTGCGGCGGTGCGCACAAGAATCTGTGGACAGAAGCAAAAAAATCCGGCATATGTGTGATGGATTTTGATCTTTATAAAAAGATTATTGATGATTGCCGAGGGTTCCCGGACAAGATAAAGGTACTTCGTTTATATAAAGAAGGGGAACCGCTTGTCAATAAACGGCTTCCGGAGATGATTGAATATGCAGCAAAGTCAGGAAGGTTTGAGACAATAGATTTTACTACAAACGGAACCCTTCTGGAGCCAAATGTGAATCGCAGACTGGTAGAGGCAGGGCTTTCCAGAATAAATATTTCCGTAGAGGCTCTGAGTGCGGAAGGGTATGAGAAGATAAGCGGAATAAAACTTGATTATGACAGATTCAGAGAGAATATACGCGATTTATATGAGCATAAGGGGAACTGCCATATCTTTATTAAGACAATGGTGGATAATCTTGACAAGGAGACGGAGCAGGAATTTTACGGATTATTCGGGGATATATGCGATGAGATTGCGATAGAGCATATCGCAAACTGCTGGCCGGGGTTCGAGAACACATCGGAGAAAGTAAACGTCTACCATGGAAAAGGATATAAGGAGTATGTCGTGTGCCCGAGAATTTTTTATATTCTTACAATCAATGCCAACGGAACAGCCTCTCATTGTATTGTTGACTGGAATTATAAGGGAATAATTGGCGATGCAGGCAAAGAAAGTGTCGTTGATATCTGGAACAGTGAAAAATACCGGAACATCCGTTTGGCGCATTTAAATTGCCGGAGGCGGAGCATTGAACTTTGTAAGGACTGCATGGAGATTGAATCCGCTGCAGTAGATAACATTGACGAATATAGGGAAATGTTATTAGAGAAGGTGAGTGAAAAGATTTGAAGGTCTTATTGATTGGAGGAAACGGGAACATCAGCTGGTGGTGCGCAGAAGAGGCGATAAGGCGCGGATATGAAGTTTATGAGTTAAATCGCGGCATGACGCGCAGTACAAGAAGAGCCGTGCAGCATGATGTACATGAGATGATTGCGGATATCAGGGATGAGGAGTCTGTGCTTCAGGCATTGGGAAATGAAACATTTGACGTTATCTGTGACTTCATTTGTTTTAACGAAATTCAGGCCGGACAGGCGGTCAGGCTTTTCGCAGGGAGATGCAGTCAGTATATTGTCATATCGTCGGAGGCAGTATACCGGCGTGAAAGCAGGTATCTTCCGTTTCGGGAGGATACACCTCAATATAGCGGGGATGTGGGGGACAGCTACATCCTTGGAAAGGTCAATGTTGAGAAGGTATTCAGGGAAGCATATAGGGAAAACGGATTTCCCATAACAATCGTCAGGCCGGGATACACTTATGACACTATTATTCAAATGCCTGTGGGTCAGAATTGCTTTACGGCACCTAAAAAACTGATAAAGGGTTATCCGTTTCTTATGCCGGGTGACGGAGAAAATCTCGTTGCGCCGCTGCATTCAAGGGATTTTGCGAAAGCCTTTGCAGGTCTGATGGGAAAGAAAGAAACGATAGGCGAGGGCTATCATATTGCTGCGGAGAGGCTTATTACCTGGAATGAGATGGCAAGGGATATTCTTTTGGCTCTTGACCTGGATCCGGAAAATATCCTTCATATACCTTATGCGGAAGCCATGAAAATAACTGAGTTTTACAGCGGCACAGTGAACCGTCAGCATATGTGGCATTATATATTCGATCATACGAAGATAAAAAAAGCAGTTCCGGAATGGCGACAGGAGATAGATTTTACGGACGGAATAAGGGAAACCACATCGTGGCTTCTTGCCGATACCAAAAGGCAAAGAATAAATCCTGATTACGACAGGAAGCTGGAAAGCATTTACGCGAGATATTGGAAAGGAACAAGGAATGAGTTGTCCGATTTGTAAAAACAGTGAGAAGAAAATATTGTACAAGCTTTGCGATAATATGAAAATAATGGGATTAAATTTTCCTGATTCAGCAAGCTTTATTGCAAAATGTACTCATTGCGGCTTGGTGTATATGGATACCATGGCAACACAGGAGGATTTTCTTGATTACTATAAGCATGGAGCGGCAGCACCGAAATACTATGATATGTTTGGCAAGGAGAGTACGGATGACTATTATCGGCATCTCTGTAAATTGATGGAACCCTACATAACCAAGCATAGCAGTATTCTGGACATTGCCGGTGCCTGGGGGGAATTCGCGGCGTATATGAAAGCACTGGGATATGAGGATGTAACGGATTTGGATGCCGCGGAAAAGTGTGTTTCATATGCCGCGGAACTTGGAGTTAAGACTTGGATGACAGACAGCACTGATATGTGCGGCATCAGGGAAAAAAGCTTCGATTTGATTATTCTTAATCATTCATTGGAACATATCATTGATGTGGAAAGCACCATGCTGAATATCGGCAGGGCACTAAAAGAGGAAGGAT
The DNA here is from genome assembly GCA_910579645.1 of uncultured Lachnospiraceae bacterium. GTDB lineage: Bacteria > Bacillota > Clostridia > Lachnospirales > Lachnospiraceae > Kineothrix. Next base: position 28,793 of record CAJTVK010000015.1, read on the forward strand.
ATCTTTTTATCGAAGTTCCTGATATTGAGGGCTATGCTGACGAAGAAGCCGCCCCGTTTAATTTCCTTACTTATGAACATGTGCTGCATATGTCCATGAATGATATTGCAAATCTGGCAGGAATATACGGATATGAAATGATAGACAGTGGTAAATATTATAAAAAAGTAAGTAATTATCCTTCTATATATGCTGTTATGAGAAAGGGCAGAAAGCGGGAGGTGATTTATTCCGAACTTCCCGAGATATCCATGCTGAGATATTTGGAGAAAAGTCAAAAGATCCTTGAAGAATTTCTTGCGCCGTTAAGGCAGTCAGGAGAAGAACTGTTTTTGTGGGGCATCGGGGCATCTACCGCCATACTCATGGAAGCTTTCAAGGGCTGCAATGTAAAGGGACTTATTGACAGAAATCCCAACAGGCAGGGATTAAAGTTCCGCATAAATGAAAGGCAGTATGTGGTAAAGGAACCTGAGGAGGTTGGCAGGGGAACGATTGTTATTTTGTCGATACCCTACCACGATTCCATCGAAAGGCAGATAAGGCAGATGGGATATGGCAATAATATCGTTGCCTTGAAATAGAGGGGAGATATAAATGAAATCAGCTATAGTAACCGGCGCAACCGGCTTCATAGGGACGCATCTATGCAGTGAGCTGCTGAAAAATGATATAAAGGTTACAGGCCTTGCGAGAAAGGACAGCACAAATAGGAAGAGACTGCAGGATGTTACTCTTGTATGGTGCGGAATGGATGATTACGACTTTTTTGAAGGGGAAACGGCGGACACTTTTTATCATTTGGCGTGGGAGGGGGCTACCGGAAACGGTCGGGACAATGAGGAACTTCAGGTTAAGAATATAGCTAGGACCGTGAAAGCCCTGAAAACGGCAAAACGTTTGGGCTGCAGGAGATTTGTGGCGTTAGGTACCGTGTATGAGAATCTGGTACCGCAAATATTAATGGATGCGCGGCATAGGAAGCCTGACTTTTACCTGCTATCAAAACAGAGTTCCCATTATATTTGCAGGAAGCTTGCGGAGAAGCTGGATATAGAATTTGTATGGGCAACTATTTTTCAGCCTATAGGAAGATACATAAAAAAGGAGCAGGTAATGACTTATGCCATAACCGGGCTTTTATGCGGGGAGCCGCCGGAATTCGGGCCGGCTATGGAGCCATACGATATAACGGCGGTTGAGGATATAGCGTATGGGCTGAAACTTTTAGGAAACTGTGAACTGACGAGAAAAGAATATTACATTGGAAGCGGCAGCCCTGTGATTATGAAGGAGTACCTAATGAGAGCCAGAAAAGTTCTGGGTGTGGACACGGAACTTAAGATTGGGGCGCGTCCGGATGACGGATTACGTTTTTCCTATGATTGGTATGATATATCGGCAATAAAGAAGGATACCGGATATTCTGCACATGTTGGCTTTGAACAGGCCGTGGTCAATGTGGCTGAGTGGGTAAAGTCAGGGGAATTGATATGAAGATGAATATCTTGAAGAACTTTGGGAGGAAGGGACCCGTGGAAGGGGTTCTGTGAATGATGGCCGAAAATAAGGAGGTTTACAATGAGAGAGATTATTTATTATGGCGCGGGGAAAAATTTAAGAGATTTTGAGAAGGATTTTGTTCGGGAAACAGGATATCCGATGTGCGTCTGCGATTCTTCACATGCGAAGCAAGGCAAGGAGTATGTATTTGCCGGGGGGCATTGCTGCAAGATAGTATCGCTTGAGTATGTAAAATCAGAATACCCCAATTATGAATTGTGGCTGACACTGGCAGAACATAATATTAAGAATGTTTATGACTATCTTATTGAAATTGGGAAAGTTCCTGCTGAGAAGATACATTTTTTTGGAAACCGGGAATATCGGTTAGGATGTTTCAATTTACAAAATTATATCTACATAAGTTCCAATAATATAAAAACATGCGCTCATTTTCCATGGACAACTCATTTTTATTTTGATGAAGATCAGGTATTGGAAGAAAAGGATATCGTCGTTAAGCTGGATGAGTTAGAAGCTTGGAGAAGGGAAACGATAGAGAAACTGCGTAACGGTGAGAAAACGTCATGTCATGGGTGTTCCGCGTTACATTGGGGATTTTTTGAAAAAGAGCCCCATGTGGAGATTTTAGGAGTAGGGCCTAATTTTCATGGCGGGACGAAGTGCAATTGCAACTGTTTTTACTGCAACCAGAATATAGTGATAAGAACGGAGAGCAACCAGAAGCTAAGTAATTATGATATACATCGAATATCCGCAGAATATTATGACACGCTGGATACCACGATTCTTGCGGACGGTGAACCGACGATACTTCCCCAAATAGATGAAATATGCGACTTGGTGATGCAGAGAAACTGGTCGATTCAATTAAATACCAACGCGATTCTATATAAGGAAAAGATTGCAGAAGCCATTGCGGCTAACCCCAAATCATTTATGGCAGTTGCATTGGATGCCGGAAGCAGAGAGACCTATAGAAAAATTAAGCGTGTGGATACTTATGAAAGGGTGATTGAAAATTTACATAAATATAAGGAAAAGGGATGTAATATTTTTCTAAAGTACATCCTAATCCCTCAATATAATGACAATATAGATGAAATCATTAAGTTTCTGCAGGTGGTTGAGGCGTTAAATGTTAAGCATGTAACATTATCCCAGAATTTATCGGGCTTTGTTGACGGAGTGAGACATGACGCTGACCCTGACATGCCGGAATCAATGTTCTGCCTTTTTACATATATGGTTGCAAGGCTGCAGGAGATGGGCATTCCGTGGGATTTTCAGATAGAGTTCATCAGCAAGCATGATATAGACAGAATAGAGAAACTCAGGAAGTAAAAGAAAAAGGACTTTGGAGCGAAATGAGGAGGAACCGGTATGGCAACGATTGTCTGGTATGGAGCAGGGCAGAATTTAAGGGATCATGAAAATGAATTTGTGGAAGAAACAGGATATCCGTTTGCAATATGTGATGCGGATAAAGAAAAACAGGGAACTAAATATGAATTTAAGGGGGGGGGTAAAACAGTAGATGTCATAGCTATTGAAAAGGCAATGTGTGATTTCCCCGATGCGGAAATTTGGCTGACGCTGGCGGAGAATAACCTTGAACAATTGTCTCAATATTTGTTATGCGAAAAAGGCATCAAGAAAGAGAAGATACATTTATTTGGAGGCATTGAATATCGGTTAGGATGCAGCGAACTGCAGAATGCCTGTTATATAAGGGCAGATAGTGTCAGGACATGCTGCGTGCAGCATTTTCTTAAGGAATTTTATTACAAGAGCGAGACGGTTTCGGAAAGTGATGTGATTGAAAAACTTGATGAAATGGAAAAATGGAGAGTGGATACGATAGAGAAGCTGCGGGAAAACAAAAAGACATCATGTGACGGATGTCAGAATCTGAAATATGGTCTTTTTCAAAAGAAACCCATGGTGAATTACTTGGTTGTGCTTGCGGGCGATAAAGGGTGCAATTGCAAATGCTTTTACTGCAATCAGTACAGCACCTTGAAAAAATCAGGCGGTGATAAGCTGAACCACTACGATTATTACAGAATCGCAGCAGATTATTATAAACGAATTCAATGGACAACCATGGTAGCCGGAGAACCGACGATGTTAGAAGAATTGGATGCCGTTCTTGATTTAGTGCATGAAAGCGGATGGGGCATGGCATTTCATACAAACGGAATCGTATATTCCGAAAAGGCAGCCATGACAGTCTCTGACAATAAGGCATCCATTATCAATATATCGCTGGATTCGGGCACACGGGAGACCTATAAGAAAATCAAGCGTGTGGATACGTTCGACAGGGTAGCCGCGAACCTCCGCAAATATGCGGATGCCGGCTGCGGGATTCATCTGAAGTATATTCTTCTTCCGGAATACAATGATAATATTGATGAGGTTAATGCGTTTATTAATATTGCGGCAGATATCGGAGTAAAAAAGGTGATTCTTTCATGGAATCAGTATGATTATTATGATGGGGTATGGAAAAATGAGGATTCCGTTCCATGCCTGACGGAATCTATGTTTTGCATATATACTTATATGATTGCCCGGATGGAAGAAGAGGGGCTCCCATGGGATATAGAAACCACCAATTTTTCAAAGAGTGATTGTGAAAGACTTGAAAGGCTGCATTGAAGTACTGACGGTAAAAATCGGAGTCATATGTATGGGCGGGAACCGGATACTGTAAGAGCACAGGGGAAAGATGGGTGTTATAAAATGGACAGGGAGAGTGGTAAGATGGATACAATCAACAGAGAGATGTTTGCGGACGAAAAATCAAGACAAATATTTGATTATAGGCTTCAGTATTATCAAACAGGAGATATGGAATGCCTATTGGATATGGTGGTGGACGAATATCGGGATTTCAGCAGGCGCATAGATAACATGAAGCAAAAAATCTATGGGAAATTGAGAGATTTTGAAGGCAATTTTATTATTTATGGAGCCGGTGCGCATGCGGGGCTGGCAATGGAATATCTTAAAAGGAAGAACTTGGATGACAGATTTATGTGTTATTGCGTCAGTAGATATGACGAGAGCATGGGGGGTAAGGCAAAGGTTATCAGTGAGATGGAAGCGGACAAGAACAAATGTATGATACTTGTGCCTAACGGACACTATGCCGCCGAAATGATAGAAAATCTTGAAAGTATGGGATGGGATTCGGAACATTATCTTTTGCTTCCATATGTGCTTATCTTTGACTATGCCTTGGATGATGAGAAAGATATTGAGAATATTCTAAAGGACCGAGAAAACCATTTTATTGTTTACGGAACGGATTGGAACAGTATTTTATTCAGAAGCTTAATGAGGGGCTCAAACAGACATTTTGACTTTTCCATAGCGGAACTGGAAGGAAAACCTTTGGAGGACTTAAGTTACGTTGCTTCAATGAAAAACCTGTATGTAGTTGTATTTAATGGCCTGAGAAAGAAAAAAGCTATAGAAGCAGGTGTGCCGGAAAGCAAAATTATACAATTATGCAATATTGATGAATTACAGTATTTTGATGAAGATGTGGTACCTGAACATGTAAAAGGAACGAGGGAAGTTTTTGTTGATGGCGGCAGTTTGGATTTATGTTCAACGGGTCAATTTATGCGGTGGTGTAATTATGAGTGCGATAAGGTTATAGCTTATGAACCTGATAAAAGGTGTGTAAAAATATGTGAAGAGGTTCTTGCAGAGATGCCTAAGCTGGGTAATCTGACGGAATTGATACCCAAAGGGCTTTGGAGCAGCGAAACAGAGCTTGTTTTTAATGAAGTGGCAAATTTTGGCTCGTCCTCATTTATTACGCATAAAGGGAGCGGAAAGGAGCAGGTAATACCAACAACATCGGTTGACATTGTATTGCATGGCGAACCGGTTACTTTTATAAAAATGGATATAGAAGGAGCAGAGTTAGAAGCACTGAAAGGAGCTCAAAATACTATCAGAAGGTACCATCCTATATTGGCGATATCTATATACCATAAGCCGGAGGATATAGTAGAGCTGCCAAGATACATCAAATCATTGGTACCGGAATATAAGCTGTATTTGAGAAATTATCACCTTGATACTACGGAAACGGTGCTGTATGCGATTCCGTCATAGGAACATAGGGGAAGGATGGGGATATGTATAGATGAAAAAAATAGTCACGTTTGGTGTCTTTGATTATTTCCATCTGGGACATTTAAGATTATTCAAACAATGCAGGGATTATGGGGATTATTTGATTGTGGCTGTACAGAACGGCGAATATATCAAAAGATATAAACCTGATGCACAGGTTCTTTATTCCACGGAGGAAAGGGTGGAAATACTGCAATCCATCCGTGAAATAGATGAAGTATATGTTTTTGATATCTGCGACAGAAATGCACTCAATCGTATTGATTTTGATATTCTGGCGTTGGGGGAGGATCATGTGGGAAGCAGATTTGACGGTATGATAGAGTGGTGTGAGGAACATGGGAAACATGTAGTAAGACTAAAACGGACGAAGGGAATCAGTTCAAGATTCTTAAAGACAAAGTTAGAACTTTGATGCTTTGCGGATAGATTGGCATGATTTCATATTTAGAATTAAAAAGGAGAATATTTGGATGAAAACATACGGGATATATGTTTATGGCACCGGAAGATATGCATCTGCTTTTTTACATTATGCGAATGACATTTTGGATACGATATCGGGCTTTATAGAAACTGTAAAGACAAAGAATAAATTTATGGGGAAGCCGGTATATACGCCGGATGAAATAGGAGACTGCGATTTGCTCATCGTTGCCAGCCAGTTTGTCTATGATATAAAGGCTGAATTGTACAGGCACAACTTCAATTTAGAAAAAGCGGTGTTCCTTTCCAAAGCATGGATTCCGGCAAAAATAAATGACGGAAGGATTGTTTTTGAGTTTGATAAGCATAGGGAAACACCGTATGAATCATGTGTTTTTTTTGATTTAACGGGAGTTTATGCCACATCAAGGGAACTGGCAGATTTCTATGAAAAGAGCCTTTCGGCTAAGGACATGTGGAACAGAATCCCGCAATATGACACACAGATACAGGCACCGCATATTTCGGGACATCAAAGGCTTATGCTGGAACAGTGCTTTATACCATATCTTACAGAGAAGGATAGGATATGCGATATAGGCTGTGCCAGCGGAGAATGGAGTCGTTTTTTGTCTCCATATGTACAAGAAATAGATGGCTTTGATATTTCAGCGTCTTTGACAGATACGGCTAAGATGTTAAGCAGGGATTACGGTTTTACAAACTTAAATTATACCTGCATGGATGTTTCCCAAAACAGCCCGGAGAGTGTGTACGATGCTGCTCTTATGCTCAGTGTGGGAATTTATCTTGAAGAAGATAGGTTCGGACGGCTTGCTGCAAGTGTGGGTAAAATCGTGAAAGAGGGAGGGTATCTTGCGGTAAGAGATACGGTGACGATGTACACCAAGGAAAATATCTGGCTTGTAAGAAAAGGTACCGATCACATTTTTTCAGATTATCGTGCGCGATATCCTCAGATGAAAAAATTCGAAGAGAGTTTTACGGATAATGGGTTCAAGATGATTGAGGAAAGATACTTCTGTTCCTATATGCATGAGCCGATGGAGCTTGGATCACATGGATGGATATTTCAACGATTATAAGGTGAATGTCAGGATTGGGGACGGAACCGTCTGCGATGGTTTCTTATGGTTTTCCAATACTGAGTCAAACGGATTATATCGTACAAATATTAAATCGAAGGTTACGGAATTTGTGGACTATTTTCCCGATGGGGAACGTGGTGCATATTTTATGCATAAAAGATGCTTTTCTTACGGCAAAAGGCTTGTTTTCGTCCCTGCATATGCCAGAAACATCAGTATCTATGATGTGGAGAAAAAAGAATTTCATACGATAGGATTTGACAATGATATAGAGGGGGAGGCTGTGCTGGATGCGGTTCAGATCGAAAAAAATATATATATTTTCCCGAGACATGCTGTCTGTAAGCCTATCAGAATGGATGCGGATAATCTGGAAATTCATCGGATGGATGGGTTGGATATACAAATCGACAAGTACATAGAGCATGATAATCCGGAGAAATTTTATCGGACATGTGAAAATGGCGGAAACATATTCTTTCCGCTGAACGGGACGGATGTGATTGCACGGTGGAATCCGCAAAACGGGGATTTCGATGCTTTTCATACCGGTCAGCAAAAGATAGTAAATCTACTGGTGAAGGGCGAAAAGTGTTTTTTTACGGTACGTGAGGAGTATGGGCTAAGAACGTATGATTTTCAATCGGGCAAGACAGGGCGCATGGAATGTAATCGGAGAAACGACAGCGGAGAAAATATGTATGGATGCCTTGTTTTTGCACAGAGCATGATTATGGCCGTGCCAAGTTTTGGAGCATATATACATGGCTTTCAGAACGGAAGAGTAGTATTTGAATATTGCTTTGATGAGAGCATAAAGAAGCAGTATAAATTTTTCAAATGCTTGGATACAGGAAGTGAGATATGGTTTTTCCCAATCGGAATAGAGGATATGTATATCTTGAGGGCGGACGGAAAAGTAGAGAAAGTCCCTATGATGTTTGATGAGAAGACAAAGGAATATATCATGCTGGAACATATGAAAGATAGCTTTGCTCAAAACTTAATTGCATACGAAAGCGACAGGATTGGGCTTAGGGAGTTTCTTTCCTTTGTAGACAGGGGGTAACTGAGGTGAAGGCTGTTCATAAAAATATATACAAAAACCTGATAAACACCATAGTGGAAGCACATGAAGGAAATCGGCAAAAAAGGATTGTCTGGTGCGGGGAAAACAAATGGCTTTTCAGCATTCTTGAGATTCTGAACCATGTGGGGATAAGTGTTGATGCCGTTATTGATAATTCTCCGATGAAGATAGGGATTATAACCAAATTTTATACAATAAAAAGTTTTGATTACGCAGCAGAAAGAAAAGATGATTCGGTTTTTATCATATGCAGCCTTTGGTGTGCGGATATGCTGCGGCAACTGCTGTCTATGGGAATAGACAGAAAAAATATCTATACGGCGATGCCGATAGAATATGAAGTGGAAGAGTTTGAAAGAACTGTCGTGCACAAAATGTATAACCGTCATGTTTTATCCATTACAGAGATTCAAGAGGAACTTTTCCGTATGCTTTTATACTTTAGAGATATATGTGAGAAGCATGGCTTAAGATATTATCTGTATGACGGGACACTGATTGGTGCTGTACGCCATAAAGGTTTTATTCCATGGGATGATGATATAGATGTGGCAATGCCTTATGAGGATTTCATAAAGCTTTGTGACTGCTTTGAGGATACCGAGGACTACTCCCTGCTTTCGTGGAACAGGGATGATAATTATGAATATGCGCTTCCAAGACTTGTTTCAAACAGAACAAGGATTGTTATTCCTGATTATTCTGTGATTGGATGCTTTTTAGACATTTTTTTGCTCGGTGGATATCCGGAGGATGAAAATGCCATAAAGGCGAAATGGAAACAGTACAAAGAGGCAGAAAAACTGTGGCGCACATATTGGGTTCTGAAGGGCACAAATGCCGAGCATAAGGATATGCGCAAAGCCATATTTGATGAACTTTTTGATCTGCCGTTTGATAAATCTTTGTCCGTAGGCGTTATGCGGACGGAAAGGCAGAAATCATGGGCAGCGCCCGGAGAATGGTTTTCAGAGACGGATGAACTTGAATTCTGCGGCCAGAGGTTTCAGGTACCGGCAGGCTATGATGCATATTTAAGGATGAAATATGGCGATTATATGCAAGTGCCTGATGTGGAAAGCCGGGAAATGCACAGACTTCTCGTTTGGAGTGAAATCAGATAAGGGAATATATGCTGACGAGATTATATTGATGTTTATACGAATTGCGAGCTGCATGAGGAGCGGGGACATATGAATGAAAATCAGCTGAAAAAAGAGATAATGGAGAAAGTGAAGGAATATGTGAGTTTGGTGCATTGTGAAGATAGTATTTTTACATCTGAAAATCGTATCCCTTACGCCTCCCGTATATATGACGAAGAGGAGGTAGTAAACCTTGTTGATGCGGCACTGGAATTTTGGCTTACGTCAGGGCGGTATACCAAAGAATTTGAAGCGAAACTCGCAGAATATCTTGGCGTGAAATATTGTTCCTTTGTAAATTCCGGTTCGTCTGCCAATCTGCTTGGCTTTATGGCACTTACTTCCCCGCTGCTCGGGGAACGGAGGGTATGTCCGGGAGATGAGATAATCACTGTTGCGGCAGGATTTCCTACGACTGTAACCCCTGCCATACAGTATGGGGCTGTACCGGTTTTTATTGATGTCACGATACCGCAATATAACCTTGATGTCAGCAGGCTGGAGGATGCGTTATCGGAACGGACGAAAGCTGTGATGGCTGCCCATACTCTTGGAAATCCGTTTGATTTAAAAAAGGTAAAGGAATTTTGTGATACGCATAATCTATGGCTGATTGAGGATAATTGTGATGCACTTGGTTCCGTATATGAGTTTGACGGTGGGGAAAAGCTTACCGGAACCATAGGAGATATCGGCACATCATCCTTTTATCCCCCACACCATATGACTACCGGAGAAGGCGGCGCGGTATATACAAATCATGCACTTTTACATAAAATTATTCGTTCCATGAGGGACTGGGGGAGGGACTGCAGCTGTGCCTCCGGGGAGGATAACCGATGCGGGCATCGTTTTGACAGACAATTTGGGGAATTACCGGAAGGATATGATCATAAATATGTATACTCACATTTTGGGTATAATTTGAAAGCTACGGATTTGCAGGCCGCGATAGGAGTCGCGCAGTTAAAGAAGCTTCCTTCTTTTGTTGCCAGGAGGCGGAGCAATTTTTCAAGATTATATGACGGACTTCATGATCTTGAAGATAAACTTATCCTTCCGGAAAAATGTCCGGGTTCCCGTCCAAGCTGGTTCGGATTTCTTATGACTTGCCGTGAGGGAGTGGAACGGAGAAAAGTTGTTTCCTATATGGAAAACCATGGAATACAGACAAGAATGCTTTTTGCAGGTAATTTTACAAGACATCCGTGTTTTGATGAAATGAGAGGATCCGGGGAGGGTTTTCGTATCGTGGGTGATTTATCAAATACGGATCGGATTATGAGGGATTCGTTCTGGGTAGGAGTCTATCCGGGCATGACGGATGAAAAGCTGGATTATATGGCTTCCGCTATCAGGGAGGCCGTAAATTGCTGACTGAAATCACTTATTGTGACAAACGTAGCAGAGGTATGGTATTAACGGATAACTTTTATAAGGAGAAAAAGAGGTATTGATAGCAGGAAATACCGGATTTAAGGGAAGCCGGATGGCATAGATGCCTATTCTTATGGGGGGCGGATGTGACGGGGATGGCGTTGGAACCGGATAAAGATTATATGAAATGAGATGAAAGCATAATGGATAAGAATAAAATCATTATTTACGGCGCCGGAAAAAAAGGACAGGCATATCTTTCGTTTCTCCGAAAACATAACTTGGATAGCTGTGTGCAATGTTTTTGCGACAGAAATGCTAAGGCGATAGGCATGCTGACAACATTGCCGGTAATCTCATATGAGGATGCCTGTAAGCTGAGGATTCCGTTTGTTGTGGCTGTAAGGAAAGAATTGGAAGCCGAAGTGGCTGGGCTTCTGACAGGCGATGGGAAAAGCTTTTACCATAGTTTAGATAAATGGGTTGTGGACGAGCTGCACATTATGTCAAGACTGGATTATGAGAGGGAGTTTTGTGCCGTTGCGCATATTGACTCAATGAATCAATATTTTGAAATGGCAGAAAGTGATGGCGCTCTTGATTTTTTCTGGGGTACGGAGAGTTTATGCCATAAGCTTTTTGACAGGCTTGACTTAGAAAATGTGGTGGAGCTGGCATGCGGCAGGGGACGGCATGTACTACATTATCTTGACAGAGCAGGGCAGATAACTTTGGTTGATATTCTGGAAGAAAATATAGATTTATGCAAACGTCGGTTTTTAGGTGAGGATAAGATATCTTACATAATAAATAACGGATATGATTTATCGGCGCTTGCCGACGGCAGTTACACAGCACTTTTTACCTACGATTCCATGGTGCATTTTGAACTCCTTGATATAGGAAACTACTTGAAAGAAACATACAGAATCCTGAAGCATGGGGGAAAGGCATTGTTCCATCATTCCAACAATGATTCTGACTATAAGGCATCTTATGATACGGGGATAGAGTCGAGGAGTTTTATGAATGCAAAAATATTTGCATATTTGGCATATCGTGCCGGGTTTAAAATTGAAGAGCAGAAGGTTGTTGATTGGGTTTATCCTGATTTGGACTGTTTAACATTAGTTGTAAAGAGGTAGAAAATTTTATGTTATTGGAGTGCTGCAAATTTGAAATCTTCGCAAAAAAAATGAAAGACAGAAACGGCAGAATCATTTTGTTTGGGGCAGGCGCTATCGGGAGTGTCGTTACGCCTGAAATATTGGATGGGCTTGGGATTCTGCAATATGTGGATTGCTATTTGGACAACGATAAAACAAAATGGGGAACTACAATTGCAGCATGTGGGAAACATTTTTCTATAAAATCTCCCGACTATTTAGAAGAATGTCCGGAGGAGACTGTAATTTTATTGAATATAAGCAGGTTTTCCGACGTTATGAAGCAGCTTGAACGGATGAGATGTACTGCGTACATGACATGCTATATTATGCCGATGATGCTGATACATAATTACTGCACCGAAGAGTCAGGCGGAAAAAATGTTAAAACAGCGGAACCAAGAATTCCGCGTAAGCTGCATTATATGTGGCTGGGCGGAAAAAAGCTTCCGGATAATCTAAGGAAATGCCTTGAAAGCTGGAAATATTACTGTCCGGACTATGAGATTATTGAGTGGAATGAATCCAATTATGATTTCGGCAGACACCCATTCATGGAACAGGCTTATAAGGCAGAAGCTTATGGGTTTGTCCCGGATTATGCAAGACTGGACATTTTATATCATGAAGGCGGTTTATATCTTGATGCAGATGTGGAAATAAAAAAGAACATAGACAATCTGCTCTGCCAAGATGCATTTTGCGGAGTGGAAAAATGGCAGACAATAAATTTTGGAGGACTCAGCGGTGCAGTAAAAAATCATCCTATGATTAAGAAATTTTTAGATGCCAGGCAGGATATATTTTTTATGGATGATAACGGAAAGCCAAATAAAAACACATGTGGGTTTTATGATACAATGGTGGCCGTGAAAGAGGGATATAAACTGAATGGAAAAACGCAGACGATTGGCAATATGAATATATATGCCTACGACTATTTTCATCCATATGACTATATGTCGGGATTGCTGCATGAAACGGAACATACATATTCGGTTCATTGGTTTCATGGGGGATGGCTGGATGAAGCAATGAAAAAAGCGAACGAGGAATCGAAAATGCAATATTTATCTTTGTATGAAAGAGCTGCCGGAGGATTTGCGAAAAGCCTGAAGCAAGCGATAGATATCATGAAGTGACAAATAAACGGAATGAGGATAATGCGGACGGCAGAATTTTGACATGGTTTCAGAGAGGTAAAGGTAAAACAAGAAAATGTACTTTGAATTAAACGCCTCCATGATGTGCGCCAATTACGGTAATTTAGAGAAAGAAATACATGAATTAGACGAGGGAGGCATCGACTCGTTCCACATCGACATTATGGATGGACGTTACGTCCCGAATTTTGCGATGTCTTTGAATGATATGCGTTATATAGCTGCAACAACCAAGAAGCCGCTCGATGTGCATCTGATGATTGAGCACCCGAACAATAATATCGAGATTTTTCTGAATAGCCTGCGCAAAGGCGATACTGTCTATATCCACCCGGAAGCGGAATACCATCCGTCAACTACATTGCAAAAAATTATCCATGCAGGAATGCTTCCGGGCATTGCAATCAATCCCGGGACAAGCGTGGAGACAGTGTTTGAAATGCTGCGGATTGTAAAAAAGGTACTGATTATGTCGGTGAATCCGGGAAATGCAGGGCAGATGTACCTGCCATATGTGGGAAAGAAAATTGACAGGCTGCTTCTGCTTAAGGAAGAGATGCATTTCAAGGCATATTGGGACGGGGCCTGCAGTGCGGACAAAATCCTGCAGTTTGCGCCGAAAGGGATGGATGGCTTTGTGTTGGGAACCACGATGCTTTTCGGAAAAAACAGACCTTATGGCGAGACGATAAAGGAGATACGCAAGTACGGAATGAACATGGATTCACAGAAAGATTAAGATAGGGAGGCGTGGCCGATGAATGTGGCAGTGGTTTTGGCGGGCGGAACGGGAACCCGTGCAGGGCTTGAAATTCCGAAACAGTATTATGAGATTAATGGAAAGCCTGTCATTTCGTACTGCCTACACACTTTTCTGATGCATGGGAAGATTGACGCGGTGCAGATTGTGGCAGACAGGATGTGGCATGGGTATATCATGCGGCATCTTTTTGCGCTGCCGTGCAGCGGGAAATTCAGGGGATTTTCTGCACCGGGGGAGAACAGGCAGTTATCCGTGTATCATGCACTTATGGATATCCGTGAGTATGCATCAGACGATGATTTTGTGATAGTCCATGATGCAGCGCGTCCGTGTGTGTCGGCAGCGCAGATAGCAGACTGCCTGAAGGCGGCTGAAGGGCATGACGGCACGCTTCCCGTGCTTCCGATGAAAGATACTGTCTATCTCAGTGAGGATGGGAAGACGGTATCTTCCTTATTGAACAGGGGGATGGTCTTTGCGGGGCAGGCACCGGAAGTATTCTTGCTTGGCAGGTATTATGAGGCCAATAGGGTGCTTCTGCCGGATATCATTTTGGAAATTAACGGCTCGGCGGAACCGGCGGTCATGGCGGGATTGGATATTGCCATGATTCCGGGGGATGAGAGAAATTTTAAGATTACCGTGGAGGCGGATTTAGAGCATTTTGGGGAAATCGTGCAGAAAAGCGGATGGATGGCGTAAGGTATGATAAAGCATTCCGTGAACGGCTTAAGAAAATGACTGAGTTGTCGCAAAGAGGGAGGCATTGATGAAAGCATGGGTATTGCATGGTATAGGAGATATACGGTTTGATGAGGTAAAAGAACCGCAGCCTATGGAGGGAGAAGTGCTTGTGGAAGTAAAGTCCGCAGGCATCTGCGGTTCTGACATTCCCCGCATTTATAAGACGGGAACCTATCACTTTCCAACCATTCCGGGGCATGAATTTTCCGGCATAGTGGCAGATGTGGGCATCGGCGCGAACCCTGCATGGAAGAATAAGCGCGTGGGCGTTTTCCCGCTCATCCCATGCCGTGTATGTATGTCCTGTAAGAAAGAACAGTATGAGATGTGCAGGGACTACGGCTACTTGGGCTCCAGACGGGACGGTGGTTTTGCAGAGTATGTGGCGGTGCCGGAATGGAACCTCATAGAACTGCCGGAGAGCATATCATTCGGGGAAGCGGCAATGCTGGAACCCATGTCGGTTGCCGTACACGCCATGAGAAGGGCGCGGCCTGACAGGGACAGCGTATGCGTCATATGTGGTCTTGGAACGATTGGGATGCTCCTTTTGGCATTTTTGAAAGCTGCGGGTGTGCAAAACATCCTGGCGGTGTGCAACAAAGACTTCCAGCGGCGGACAGCCGTAAGATTCGGGCTGCGAACGGACTGCTGCTGCGACAGCAGGACGGAAGATGCTTCGGAATGGATTATGAATCATACGGATAACAGGGGGGCGGATATATTTTTTGAATGTGTGGGAAGAAACGAGACAGTATCACAGGCCATTGACCTGACGGCTCCGGCAGGAAAAGTAATGTTTGTCGGGAATCCGGTTTCGGATATGGTGTTACCGAAAGGTGTGTATTGGAAAATTCTGCGGAATCAGCTGACAGTGCTGGGAACATGGAATTCTTCATTCACGCACAGCATGGAAGATGATTGGAATTATGTGGCGGAGCGGCTTCAAGACCAGAGAATATGTCCGGAGGAACTTGTTACGCACCGCTTTCCGCTGGAGGGACTTTCGCAAGGCCTTATTTTGATGCGTGATAAATCGGAGGAGTCGGGCAAGGTTATGATTATATGACAGAGATTATTCCGCCGTCTGTCTTTCACAAGCTTACGGTACCGTTCCGCAAAGCAGGAGATATTGTACAATGTCATACTGGGGTTCAAAGGTCATCTTTCCCAATATCATGACATTGCGATATTACAGGGAACATTGGATAAAGAGTGCATATCAGGCAGGACAGGATACATTGGGGAATAGGACATACTTTGTATGAAATATAATGTAATGCTGGAGGGTTTGGTATAAGCGGGAACAGCCCGTTCGGCTATGAGAAGGACCCGCAGGACAGGCATGCACTGGTGGTTAGATGAAGCGGAGATTGTCAAAAGGATTTTTTCCCTGACGCTGAAGGGCACACGTCCGTGGAGATTGCGAAGCTGTTCAATGAGACAGGGGTGAAGACACCGGTTGAATTTAAGATTGAAAAGGGCAGACAAGCCGGGTTCCGAAAGGGGGAAGGTTCTTATGGAGCAGCGCCATCATATGCCGGATACTCCGTAATGAAATCTATATCGGCAAGGTCACTTATGGGCACCATGAACCTGTTATTAATAAGGAAGTTTTTGATAAGGTGCAGGAGGGCAGGGAAAAGAAAAAAAAGCCCAGGCATAACCGGCCGCACCCTCTTGCAGGGAAGCTGGTGTGTGGCTGCTGTAAGAAAAACCTAAATTACCGCAGAGGGCTGAACCCATATTTTACCTGTTATCAGCGTTATTCCGATACAATGGAAAACTGTGTGCAGAGAGTAAATGCCATGTTTGCGGAGCAGTATGTCCTCCTGATGATGCAGGATAAGCTGGAAACAGAGGGGGGGAGGACTGAGGGGAAGAAATGGCAGGCTTGGGGAAGCGGAGGCAAAGTATTCCGCGATAGGACGTGGCAGGGAAAGGTATCCCAAGGAGTATTTTGCGGAACTGCCTGAAGATATGACAGAGAGGTATATTGAGAAGATTGAAGTTTATGATGAACAGTATATGGAAATCAGGTGGAAGGATAATGCAGGACAAAATTAGTCAGTTGGATATCCTTTTGCAGTAATTTTACATGGAAGAATGCATTTTAGAACAATGGATTAACAGCAGGCAGGAAAATGGAGCCTGAAAGCGGTAAAAACTTGAAAAAACAATAAAAAAGCTGTTGCAGACAGTTGACAGGAGAGGGAATTGACTATTCCCGGATGGATTTCAGAAATCGGGACGGCGGAAGCAGGATTCTGTTTCTATGGGATCAGACACTTGTGCCGGCAGAGGGCAGCACACAGAAGCCGCCGGAAGGATTCCGCACAGGAGTGGAATTTAATCAGGCAGAAATTGACGCGGCTTTGGAAGAGGGTGAAGAAGAGCGGTTCCGCAAAGTACCGTCCATGGATGTCACCGGCCACGGCACGGCCGTGGCTGCGATTGCCGCCGGAAACGGTTTTGATTCGGGAGGGCGTTATGTAGGAGTGGCGCCGGAGAGCGGGATGATTATCGTGAAACTAGGGAACCCAAGGAAAGAGGCATTCCCCAGAACCACGGAAATGATGAGAGCCCTGACCTATGTAGTGAGGAAATCCGTGGAACTGGGGAAGCCGGTGGCAATCAATATCAGCTTCGGCAATACTTACGGTCCTCATGACGGAAGTTCTCTGTTGGAACGGTTCATAGATAATGTGACAGAGATAGGGCGCAGTGTCATTTGCGTCGGAAGCGGGAACGAAGGCGCGGCAGGCGGCCATGCGGCTGGGGTATTGGAGAGCGGGAAAAGAGTCGAATTGGCCATTGCCGCTTATGAACGTTCGATAAATGTGCAGCTATGGAAGGAATTTGCAGATGTCTACCGCATTACGCTCATAGCCCCTGACGGGAGGCAGCAGCCCGTGGAAACAGAACGGCCGGGGACAATCCGAATGGGGATGGGGCAGACAGAAATTCTTATTTATGTGGGGGAACCGTCCCCTTACTCTGTTAATCAGGAAATCTTTTTTGACTTTATTCCAAGAGAGACGTATATTGACTCCGGTGTGTGGACTTTTCTTTTAGAACCGGTGAAAACCGTAGGTGGTCACTATTATTTTTATTTGCCCAGCAGCACAGTGCTTAACGCCGGCACCCGATTTTTCGTGCCTACCCCGGAAGTGACTTTCACAATTCCTTCCACTGCAGGGAAGGTGATTACAGTGGGAGCCTATAATGGGTTGTATGATTCCTATGCGGATTTTTCCGGCCGTGGGTATCATTTACAGGATAGGATGCAGGAAGTCCTGACAGGAGGCATTGTGAAGCCGGATTTGGTGGCTCCTGGAGTGGAGATTGCCATAAGTAACGGACAGGGTGGCACGCAGACCATGACGGGAACTTCATTTGCTGCTCCTTTTGTGACAGGAGCAGCGGCATTGATGATGGAATGGGGGATTGTGAGGGGGAATGATCCGTTCTTATATGATGCTGTTATAATTGGACTAAGAAGAAAAACCTGTAAAATAGGGGATTCTGCTTAGTCCATTTTCATTTCAGCGGGTTTTCAACGCCCGGATTTTGTGTAACGTTACGAACAGGCAGAAGGACGCTTCTGCAAAATGTTCTTGATTTTAAGAAAGGACAAG